>CAZZWJ010000128.1:0-7933 GCA_964657875.1 uncultured Solirubrobacteraceae bacterium | reverse complement strand
AGCGGTAAATCGGACCGGTGGTCCGATTTACCGCAGGACCCGGTTTGGGTCAGCCGGCGGCGACCGGCTCGGCGCGCGGATTCAGCGCGTCGTCGATCGGTCCCGGGTCGTCGCCGGGCACCGCGCCGGCGTCCGCCCCCGTCGCGGAGGAGGCTGAGCGACCGCGGAACAGGACCGCCGAGATGACGGCCCCGGCGCCGAGGATCGCCGCCGACCACCAGAACGCGGTGGTGTAGCCGTGAACCTGGCTGAGCGCCACGGCTCCGCGAGAGCCGCCGTGAGCGGTGAGATAGCTGCTCACGGCGCTGGCGAACAGGGTGCTCAAAAGCGCGGTCCCGAACGAGCCGCCGACCTGCTGAAACGTGTTCACGGTGGCCGAAGCCACCCCGGCATCATGGTCGGCGACGCCGACGGTCCCGCCGCTGAACGCCGACGAGAACACCATCCCGATGCCCAGGCCCAGCAGCACGAGCGCCGGCGCCACGTGGGTGATGTAGGCGGTGTGGACCCCGATCTGCGTGAGCAGGACCATGCCCCCGGCGCCGGCCGCCATCCCCAGCGAGACGAGCAGCTTGCGACCGAGGCGCGGCAGCAGGAGCGTGCCGCCGACGGTCGCCGCCACGACCACCCCGGCCGACATCGGCAGGAACGCCAGACCGGTGTCGATCGGCGAGTAGCCGAGGGTCTGCTGCAGGTAGTAGGTGAGGAACAGGAACACGCCGAACATCCCCATCGAGGCGAGGCCGATCGCGATGTAGGACCCCGCGCGGTCTCGGTCGGCGAGGACCCGCAGCGGCAGCAGCGGATGGGCCACGCGCCGCTCGATGGCGACGAACGCGCCGAGCAGTGCGGCCCCCGCGATCAGGCATGCGACCGTGGTGATGTCGCTCCAGCTGTGGGTCTCGGCATTGGACACGCCGTAGACGATCGCGACCAGGCCGGCGGTGACGGTGGCCGCACCCGGGGCATCGATCCGCTCCCGGATCTGAGCCCGCTGGTTGACCAGCAGCAGGAGGCCGGCGGTCGCCGCGGGCACCGCGAGCGCCAGGTTGACGTACAGGCACCAGCGCCAACTCAGCGACTGGGTGAGCACGCCGCCGAGCAGCAGGCCGACGGCCGAGCCGCCGCCGGCGATCGCCGAGTAGATCCCGAATGCCCGGTTTCGCTCAACCCCGTCGGTGAACGTCGTGGACAACAGGGACAGCGCGGCGGGCGCGAGCAGGGCGCCGAACACGCCCTGGGCGGCACGGGCGATGACGAGCATGTCGAAGGACTGGGCCGCACCGCCGACCGCCGACGCGATCGCGAAGCCCGACAGACCGCCGATGAACGTCCACTTGCGCCCGAAGGTGTCGGAGATCCGGCCACCGAGCAGCAGCAGCGAGCCGAACGCCAGCGCGTAGGCGGTGATGATCCACTGGCGGCTGTCGTTGGAGAAGCCGAGCGCCTTCTGCGCGCTCGGGAGGGCGATGTTGACGACCGTGGCGTCGAGCACGACCATCAGCTGGGCCAGCCCGAGCACGCACAGGATCAGCCACCGGTGCTGGTGGTGGGGGTTGTCGGCGCGCGACTCGCTGCGCGGTGGCGATGAGGTGGACATGCGGGCTCCGTTCTCGACGATTCGGACAGGTGGGACATCAAGCGGAAGTGTGTAATCCGCTTACTGCCCACACCGTAGCACGTAATCGGAGAGTCATTATCCGTTTAGGGCTATGCTGATCTCATGCCGACCCCGACCCGGAGCCCCGCCCCCCGCGCCCTGCGCGCCGACGCCGAGCGCAACCGGCAGCTGATCCTGGCGACCGCTCGCCGCGCATTCGCCCAGCGAGGCCTCGGTGTGCGGCTGGATGAGATCGCGCAGGAGGCCGGACTCGGGATCGGGACCGTCTACCGGCGCTTCAAGGACAAGGACGAGCTCATCCAGGCCCTCTTCGAGCACGCCATCGACGAGGTCGTCAGACTCGCCGACGAGTGCCTGGAGGCGGATACCGAAGGCGCCGGACTGCGCCGCTTCTTCGAGCGGTCGTTGCGTCTGATGGCCGAGGACCGCGGACTGCGCCAGCTCCTCAACGGGGTCCCCAACGCATCGGCGGAGCTGGCGACGCTCGCTCGCCGCAGGATCGAGCCCCGCGTCCACAGGCTCGCCGCCAACGCCCACGCGGCCGGACGTCTGCGCGCGGATATCGGCACCGATGACCTCCCGGTCATCCAGCTGATGCTCACCGCGGCGATGGAGGCCACCGAGACGGTGCGTCCGGACATGTGGGAGCGCTACGCCAAGCTGATACTCGATGGCCTGGAGCCGGGACCCGAGGACCGCTCGCTCCCCGGACGCCCGCCGACCGGGGACGAGGTGCAGACGGTGATCGAGCGCTGGCGCCCCCAACCGCGGGCACCCGGCGCGCGCAGCTGAAGCGGCGACGATCGCCGGGGGGCTCGGTCCCCAGGGTCGAGAGTCGCGGGGCGCAGCGGTGTGTGATGGCCATCACCATTTCGGTGGGTAGGCTCACAACCTCCCTCGGGCGTCAACTTCGTCGCGCCACCGCCGCCGCCCCTGAACCTCCCCCATTCCCTTGTCCGCACGCTTCATCACCAACTTCTCCGCGCTGTTGTTCGGCGCGGCCACGCTGATCTTCCTCTATGCCCTCGGCCGTCCGGCCGCCGATTGGATCGCGTTGGGGTCGGGGGCGGGAGCGATCGTGTTGGCGCTCTACAGCTTCGCGTGTGCCGATCAGGGCGTCTATCAGCGGATCGCCGATGTTCTCATCGCGACGGTCGGTGTGTGGGCGATCGTCGCCGCCCGGGTCATGCACGACCCGGGCACATGGCTGATCGCCTCGGCCGGCATCGCGCTGCTCGGGCTCGGCGCCCTCGGATTGGTCGTGCGGGAGTTCACGCTGTCGCGCGGACTGCAGATCGGCAGCTCCCGGATCGGCCATGATGAGCTGGCGCGGATGTCGGTGTTCCAGCGCCAAGCCGAGGCCCACCGATGAAGGTGCGGGGGCCGCTGGCCGACAGCTACTGGGCCGCGGTGCTGCTCGTCGTCTGCGCGCTCGTCCCGTTCCTGGGGCTGAGCTCGGCGCTTGAGCCGCTGCTGCCGACCCTCTCCAAGGACGTCCACCTCTCCGCCCAGGCGCTCTCGCTCACGCTCGGGATGTCCAACGCCGCCTACGCGCTGGGCACGGTGCTCGCCGTGCAGCTCGCGGTGCACTATCCACAGCGACGACTGCTCGTCGGCTACGCGTTCATGTTCACGCTCGGCTCGGTGATGGCCGCAACCGCGATCACCCCCGGCCTGTTCATCGCCGGTCACGTCATCCAGGGTGTGTTCACCTCGATGATGCTGATCGGCGCCGCACCGCCGTTGGTGCTCGGATTCCCCAGCTCGCGGCTGCCGACGACCGCGATGGTGATGAACCTCGGCATCTTCGGCGCCGTCGCCGCCGGCCCGTTCTTCGGCGGCCTGCAGGCGAGCGCTCACGCCTGGCACCCGATCTTCTGGGTGGTGGTCGGGGTGGGAGCGGTCACGCTCATCCTCAGCCTGCTCACGTTCGAGGATGCGCCGCCGCAGGCACCCGAGGCCCCGCGTGACTGGCCGGCGATCCTGCTCGCCGGACTCGGCTGTGCGGCCGCGTTCTTCGGCGCCTCGGAGCTGCAGACCCATCCGATGGTCTCGCTGGTCGTGCTCGCGCCGCTGGTGAGCGGCGTCGTGTTGATCGGGATCCTGATCCTCCATCAGGTGACCAAGCGCGACCCGCTGATGCCGATGGCCCAGCTGGCCACGACGTTCTGCATTCCCGCGGTGGTCATCGCGATGGCCGCGGGCGCCGGATCGATACCACTGATCGAGCTCGCCCAGACCGCGCTGGGCGCGAAGGTCACCCCGATCCACCTCGGCGCACTGCTGCTGCCCTTCCTCGGGGGCGCGCTCTTCGCCGCGCTGCTCTTCGGCGCACTCATCCGCACCCGCTACGTCCCCCTGCTCGCGTGGTCGGGCCTGGTCGCGATCGCCGGCGGCGCGGTGATCCTCACCGGCGTGGCCACCGGTCCTCAGGCGCTCGTGATCGTCGGCTCGGGCCTGGTCGGCATCGGCGTCGGCGCGTCGGTGGCACCGGCGCTGTTCGCGGTCGGCTTCACGCTCAACGCCGGTCAGCTGCCCCGCGTCTTCGCGATGCTCGAGCTGCTGCGGGGCGCGGCCGCGTTCGCCACGGGTCCGATCATCCTGCACGTCGCGGCCACCGTGAGCCCCTCCCCGGCGGTCGGGATCCGCGACGCGGCATGGCTGTGCTTCGCGATCGTCTGTGCCGGCGCGCTCATCTCGATCTACATCTTCATCCTCGGCCGGGGTCGACTCCAGGTCCCGGACATCGCCAAGTGGGAGGACACCGGCGAGCCCGCCTGGTACTCACCACCGCTGTTCGCCGGCATCCGCAGCCCGGGGGTGCTGACCGCCGCGGCCACCAACGGCAACGGCAACGGTGGTCTTGGAGTCGACAACGGCTCCCGGGCGGCCGCGCAGGTCGAGGCCTATGCGCACGCGCTGCGGTTGGCGCGCGGCGACGAGCCCGCGCACGAGCCCAGCGAGAACTAAAGCGAAGCGCCGGGGTCGGGGGCGGCGCGCACGCGGGCGTCCTTGGCCAGCGACGCCTCCCGCAGCGTGCGCTGGAACGCGACGATCGCCGCGGTCCGCTGCGGATCGCCGACGGCGAGGATCCGGGCGGCGAGCAGCCCGGCGTTGCGCGCGTTGCCGATCCCGACCGTCGCCACCGGCACCCCGGCGGGCATCTGCACGATCGACAGCAGCGAGTCGATGCCGTCGAGATGGCGCAGGGCGACCGGCACGCCGATCACCGGCAGCGGCGTCACCGCGGCGAGCATCCCGGGCAGGTGGGCGGCTCCGCCCGCACCCGCGATGATCACCTTCACCCCCCGTTCGTGGCACTGCGCGCCGTAGGCGAGCATCTCCTCGGGGGTGCGGTGCGCGGAGACGACCCGGATCTCATGGCCGATCGAGAGCTCGGCGAGTGCGTCGGCGGCGCCGCGCATCGTCTCCAGGTCGGAGTCCGAGCCCATCACGATGGCGACCTCGGGTGACGGCGTCGAGCTCATGCGCTGGCCTCCAGGATCTCGGTGGCGCGCCAGGCGAGCGCGCGGGCGCTGGCGACATCGTCGCCGAGGGCGGTGACGTGACCGAGCTTACGGCCGGGACGGGCCGACTTGCCGTAGAGGTGGACGTGCGCCCCCGTGACCGCGAGCGCCGCCTCGAGCCGGGTGGCGGGGTCGCTGCCGTCCGCGGGTCCGAGGACGTTCACGGTCACCGCGGCCGGCGCCCGCAGGGCGGTCGAGCCCAGCGGCCAGTCCAGGACGGCGCGCAGGTGCTGCTCGAACTGGGAGGTCACGCACGCCTCGATCGTGTGATGGCCGGAGTTGTGGGGGCGCAGCGCGAGCTCGTTGACGAGCAGGCCGTCGGGGGTGAGGAACAGCTCGACCGCGACGAGGCCGGTCGCGCCGATGTGGGCGACGATCGCGCGGGCGATCTCCAGCGCCTCGAGCATCCGCGCGTCGTCGAGCCGAGCCGGACAGACGAGCTCCCGCAGCATCGCGTTGCGCTGCACCGTCTCGACGACCGGGTAGACCGCCATCTGCCCGTCGTCGGTGCGGGCGACCTGGACCGCGAGCTCCTGCTCGATCGCGAGCGCGGGCTCCAGCAGCGCGCCGTCGGGCGCCCCGGACCGGGTGCCCGGCAGCTCGGCGAGCGCGGCGGCGGCCTCCCGCGCATCGGAGACGATCTGGACCCCGCGCCCGTCATAGCCACCGCGCGGCGCCTTGACCACCACCGGCCAGCCGTGCTCGGCGGCGAACTCGGCGACGTCGACGGCGGTGCGGGCGTGGGCGAACGGCGGCACCGGGAACCCCGCGGCCGCGAGCTCCCGGCGCTGATGCAGCTTGTCCTGGGCGAACAGCTTCGCCGACGCGCTCGGCACCAGCCGGTGCCCGGCGCGCTCCAGCGCCCGCAGGTGCGCGGGCTCGATCCCCTCGAACTCGAAGCTGACGACGTCGACCTCGGCGGCGAACGCCTCGAGCACCGCGAGATCCCGGTGATCACCGACGATCGCCTCGGTCCCCGCCCGCACCGCGGCGTCATCCGGGTGCGCCGCGAGCACGACGAGGTCGATGTCGAAGGCGATCGCGGGCGGTGCGTCCATCCGCGCGAGCTGGCCGGCGCCGAGGATCCCGACCCGGGGCCGCCGCGGCGCTGCGGGGTCACGCGCCCGCTCGTTGGACCGGGTCAGGATGGCGTGGCGGCCGGATCGAGGTCGGCCGCCGCGAGGCGCTGCCACTCGGCCTTGTCCTCGCGCCACCCCTCCTCGGTGCGCTTGAGCTTCCAGTAGCCCGAGGCCGACACATCCTCCGACGCCATCTCACGCTCGGTGAGCAGGTGGCGGCGCACCGCGCGAACCGCGCTCGCCTCGCCGTGCACGAAGGCGTGACCCCGACCCGCGGGCAGATCGAGCACCCGGACCGCCGCCAGGGCGAGCTCGGGCTCCTCACCGGGCGGCCGGCTGCGCAGCACCCAGGAGAGGTGCAGGTCGCCGGGACTGTCCAGCGGCTGCTCCTCGGCGCAACCGTCGATCTCGATGACGGCGAAGACCGGGACGCCGGCGGGGATCCTGCGCAGCGCCGCCGAGATCGCCGGGATCACGCTCGCGTCGCCGACGAGCAGATGCCAGGCGGCGTCGGGCGACGGGGCGTAGGCGCCACCGGGACCCCGCAGCTGCAGCACGTCACCGGGCCGCGCGTGGGCCGCCCAGGGACCGGCGACGCCGGTGTCGCCGTGGACGACGAAGTCGATCGTGAGCCGCCCGCTCGCCCCGTCCCAGTCGCTCACCGAGTACGTGCGCGTCCGCGGCCACAGCTCCCGCGGCTGGGTCGCCTGCACCTCGTCGAGGTCGAAGTCCGAGTCGTAGCCCGCACCGGCGGCGGGCAGCTGGAGCTTGACGTAGTGGTCGGTGAACTCACCGGCGTCAAAGCCCGCCAGGCCCTCGCCGCCGAGCACGATCCGGACCATGTGGGGGGTGAGCGGCCGGGCCTCGAGCACGGTCGCGCGGCGGACGGGTCGTTGACCGGCGGGCATGGCCGCGGTGACGATACCTCGTCGAGCTGAGACCTCGTGCCGTGAGACCTCGTGTCACACCGCGGTCGGGTTTTCAGCCGCCGTCGCCACCGCCGGTATCTTCGACGTGATGCGGGGGCCGTCCGATGCGATTTGAACGCGGCTTCAGCCGCGCGCGCACGTACCCGACCGCGCGTGACTGGGAGCGCTGTGAGCTGCTCGAGACCCAGCCGGCGACCTATCAGCCGGCGCTGATCAGCGACGGCACCGGTCTCCCGGTCCCCCCGGCGGCCCTCGATGCGCCGGGCGGGCGACTCGACGAGAGCGACCCCGCCGTCCAGGCGCTGATCGCCCAGCTGGCGCGACGCAAGTCCGACGGGTTCGACCTCGGCCTCGACGGTTGGCGCGCCCTCGCCCGCAGCGACACCGAGGCGCTGTTCGGGCATGGGCTCCCGCCGCAGCTGACCACGATGTACCTCCGCCTCGACGGCGGTCGGCGCGGCGGCTGGCACGCGGTCTCCACGAGCACGGCGCGGCCGCTGCGCACCACCCGAAAGGGGGTCCGGGCCTCCGCCTGGCGAATCGATCCGAGCCAGGAGCTCGGGCCGCGGGACACGATCCTGCGGGTGTTCGTCACCGAGCAGACCCGCGCCGGGGGTCAGCGCGCCCACGGCCGGCTGCTCTCACCCGACCTCCACATGACCGACGACGAGCTCATCCTGACCATGTTCGTCACCCCCCGGCCGGGCTTTCAGCTGGCCGCCAGCAAGCCGGAGACCATCGCCCGCGTCGCGCTCCCCCGGGCGCTCGGGGAGCGGA
>CAZZWJ010000127.1:0-7947 GCA_964657875.1 uncultured Solirubrobacteraceae bacterium | reverse complement strand
ACCCTCGTCCGTGTGTCACGTGGCTCCATGCCCGTCACCCCTTCGGAGGTGACCAGTCGAAGCTCGCCGTGACCCGGTGGGGCTTGAGCCAGAGGTTCCGGTACTCGACGTGGCGGGCGGCGACCGGCGGGCTGACGAGCAGGCTGATGCGGTAGCGGCCCGCCCCCGGCAGGGCGACGTTCGCCCCGTAGTGAGGTCCCATGTACTCCGAGAGCATCGGCCACTGGCGCTGGTCATAGACGACGTGGGCGCCCTTGGTGATCGTCGCCCACACCGACGCGTACGGGATCGCGACCCCGCTGCGGGCGTCGTTGAGCGTCACCATCAGGTGAAAGCTCACGTGCCGGGGGATCGCCATCGTGTGCTCGCGGGTGCCGTTGAAGATGACGAACGGCACCGCGGTCATCGCCCGCGCGGTGATCTTCAGGTGCTGCCAGACCGACGTCGACAGCATCTGGGTCGGAATCGGGGTGATCCCGTCGACCTTGAGCTGATGGGCGCTCACGCCCATGTGCATCGCGGTGCTCGAGGTGGAGACGGTTCGCAGCGCCGAGTTGCTCGCGGCGGAGCTCTGGCCGGTGAGGCCCGCCGAGCTGCCGCAGGCGGCGAGGGTGACGGCGCTGAGGCCGCCGGCGACGAGAACGCCCAGCCGGCGGGTGGGCGGATGGGTGAGATTCATGTCAGTTCTCCGGGGGAGTCGAGGGGTGAGGAGGCGGCGAGGTCTGGTGACGGTGAGCCGCTGCGGGGAAACAGCGGCACCATGACCGCGGCCAGAAGCACGAACAGCGGTCCGGCGTTGGGGTCGGTGGAGGCGCCGGCGAAGAGCCCGCCGAGACCCTGGGGGATCACCCAGAAGACGAGGTTGAGCAGGATCGCCGCCGTCAACCAGCCCCGGGCGTGCCAGCCCGCGGCGACACCCACTCCGATCCCCGCCGAGACGGCAGCGAGGACGAGTGCGATGACGAGACCATGGCCGGCGGCGGCGCCGGCCAGCGAGCTCTGGATCGAGTTCAGACCGGCGATGCCGGTGGGGACGCTCGTGAGCGCATCATGGGTCGCGCCGGGAGCGCTGCTGGCCGTCAGCAGCCATAGGTACGCCATGACGAGCCACAGCGCGGCCCACATCGTCTTGGCGCCGCGGACGCCCAGCAGCCCGCCCGGGCGTCCCGGCCAGGCGAGCAGTCCGATGAGTGCGTAGAGCACCACGGCGCCGGGTGCACCGGTGAGCGGTTGGGCGGTGTTGGCGAGCAATCCGCCGAACGCCTCGCCGAACCACCACACGACGAGCGCCCAACCACACGACGCGAGCAATGCCGGTCGGGCCAGCGGGCGGATCAGCAGGCCGACACCGATGAGCACCTGGGTGACGGCGAACAGGGTGTTCCAGAGCGCCTGGTCGCCGTTGGCGAAGCGCACGCCCCAGACGATGCTCGCGTGAAGCCAGGCGGGCTCCCCGCCGGCTCCGGCGAGCAGCGACTGCAGAAACCCCTTGGAGTACATGAAGGATTGAAACTGCAGACCGCCGTCGAGCAGCCAGAAGAGGCCGAGCACCGTCTGTGCCCGGCGGGCGGTATCCGACCAGAAATACGCTCGCGCACGGTTTGCCTCAAACCGCCGCGGGAGCTCGCCGGCGGCCGTGCCGGTGAGACCTGTGGTCATCGAAGATTCTCCTTCTTGGCAGATGGTCTGAGCGACTGACGTCACCGAGCCCACGCGAGCGCAACGGCGCTCACGGCGACGGCGGCCCCGCATGGGGGCCGGTGTCCTACCCGGACGTCAGGAGACGGTCCGGCAGCGCCGGATCGTCATCGGGGGTGCTCAGACCGGCGGCCCACGGCTGCACCAGCCCGCGAGCAGCGGGTCCGGAGCGAGGATCACCACGCGCTGCGGGCGTGCGGCGTCCGGTGAAGGCGCACGCCGGGGGCGGTCGCGCCCGCCCCGGATCCGGGCCACCCGGGCGACCGCCCAGGACGCCCCGCGGAACACGAGCGCGAGCCCGAGCCCGATGCCGGTCGCGACGGGGATCGCCCACCCGCCACCGTCGCCGAACACCGCCGACCAGCCGCCCGGATGCCCGGTGGCGAAGATGCCCTCGAGCGTCTCCTGAGCGGCGAAGATCGCGATCAGGGTGAGCGCGCACAGCGCCCACAGGGCGCCCAAGGACAGATGCCGCGTGCGCCGGGTCGCGCGAGTGGCGAACGCCCGCCCGACGGCGTAGAGGAAGGCGCCCATCGCAAAGGCGATGAGGGCGACGAGCCACGGCACGACCGAGTGCAGATAGGAGTGGCCGGTGTCGCGCAGCATGCTCGACGCGCGGCCTCCGTAGGCCAGGAGGTAGCGAAGCTGGTGCACCGCGTAGGCCGCCGGGGGAAGCAGCGCCGCCCGAGTGAGCCCGCGGCGGTGTCCGGCGCGTCGCATCGGGGGCACATTAGTCGTCCCCCGGTGGTTCCGCGCCGCCGGTGGATCTAGGATCACCCCCGATCTCGCGCGTGGCGCTGCTCGCCTATCCCAACGTCTCCGAAGGCCGGGACCCCGGCGTGATCGCCGAGATCGCCGATGCGTTCGGCCCGGGCCTGCTCGACGTCCATTCAGACCCCGACCACGACCGCAGCGCGTTCACGCTCACCGGCGCGCCCGGAGAGCTCTCCGGGGCGGTCCTCCGGGGCGCCGAGCGGGCGATCGCGCTCGTGCAGATCGACGGTCACGCGGGCGTGCACCCGCGCGTCGGAGTGCTCGACGTCGCCCCGATCGTGTGGACCGGGGTCGCCGATCGCGGTGCGGCCTGTGCCGAGGCGCTCGTGCTCGCCGATCGACTCGCGGAGGAGCTCGCGCTGCCGGTCCTGCTCTACGGGGCGCTCGGGGGCGGGCGCACGCGGGCCGAGCTGCGTCGCGGCGGTCCCGCCGCGCTCGCGCAGCGGATCCGCGACCGCGAACTTGAGCCGGACTTCGGACCGCCGTGGCCGCACCCGACCGCGGGGGTCACGCTCATCGCCGCCCGCCCGCCGCTCATCGCCTTCAATGTCGAGCTCGCCGCCGGCCACAGTGCCGCCGACGCCCGCGTGATCGCCGCGCGCATCCGCGACGGCGGTGAGGCGGGGCTGCCCGGCGTCCGGGCGATCGGAGTGTGGCTGTCGGCGCGCGGAGTCGCGCAGGTGTCGACGAACATCGATGACCCCGAAGCCACCCGGCCGGCCGAGGTGCTCGCCGCGGTCGCCCGTCACGCCGGCGTCGCCGCCGCCGAGCTCGTCGGCCTCGCGCCCGCCGCGGCGCTCGCCGATCTGCCGCCTGACATCCCGGTGGCCGGGCGGGCGACGATCGAAGATGCGCTCGCTCGCCCACCGACCGTTTAAGCTCCTCCCACCATGCCCCAGACCAAGCGCAAGACCAAGCATCGAGGCAACGCCGCCGGCTCGGTGACGACGCGCGGGCGCACCGGACGCCCGCCGAGCCCGAAGGAGAAGAAGAGGCAGACCAAGGAGCAGGCGCGCGTCACCCGGCTCAACCGCCGCCCGACGTGGAAGATGATGTACCAGCGCGCCGGCCTCACCTCGCTGTTCATGTTCGTCATCCTGCTGGTCGTCACCAAGGGCAAGGGCCTCGCCGAGGCGGTCGCGCTCGCCGTCATCGCCTTCCTGCTGTATGTGCCCTTCGGCTACTACACCGAGATGTGGCTGTGGAAGCGCCGGATGGCAAAACAGGGCAAGTCGGTCACATGACGATCGAGGCCCGGATGCTCACCGTCGGCCCGGTCGCCGAGAACACGTACATCGTGTTCGTGCCGGGGTCTGACCGCGCGGTGATCGTCGACCCGGGTGCGGAGGGCCCCCGGATCCTCGAGGCGGTGCGCGCCAACGGCATCGAGACCGTCGAGGCGATCCTGCTCACCCACACCCACTTCGACCACATCGGCGCCGTCGCCGAGGTCGCCCGCGCGACCGGCGCTCCCGTGTACGTGCCCGAGCGTGAGATCGAGATGCTGCGCGATCCCAACGCCTTCCTGCGCCTGCCGGGATTCGGGCCCTTCGAGGGCTATGAGGCCGAGCACACGGTCGCCGGCGGCGAGACGCTGACCCTCGCCGGGATGACGTTCGAGGTCCGCTTCGTGCCCGGTCATTCGATCGGCCACGTGAGCTACGGCCTCGTCGACCACGACGCGCTCTTCAGCGGCGACGTTCTCTTTCAGGACTCGGTCGGCCGTGTCGACCTCCCCGGCGGGGACTGGCCGACGCTCGAGGCGTCGATCGGGCAGCTGCTGGACGCCTACCCGGACGAGATGGTCGTCCACCCCGGTCACATGGGACTCACGACGCTCGGCGCCGAGCGTCGGTCCAATCCGTTCCTGCGCGATCTCGCGCACCCGCGCTGAGCTCCCCGAGCATGAGCTCGCTTCAGGCCCCTCGGGGAACGTTCGATGTGCTGCCCGCCGACGCCGAGCGCCGTGCGGGGCTCTGTGACCACGCCGCTCGCATCCTCGGCGCCGCCGGCTACGGGCGGATCGAGACGCCGACGTTCGAGGCGACCGAGCTGTTCAGCCGCGGGGTGGGGGAGTCCACCGACATCGTGCAGAAGGAGATGTACACGTTCGACGACGGCGGGGGGCGCTCGCTCACGCTGCGCCCTGAGGGCACCGCCGGCGTCTGCCGCGCCTACCTCGAGCACGGGATGCACAAGCTGCCGGCGCCGGTCAAGCTCTGGTACCTGGAGAGCTTCTTTCGGGCCGAGGCGCCCCAGCGCGGCCGCTACCGGCAGTTCTGGCAGGTGGGCGCCGAGGTGATCGGCGCCGCCGGGCCCGAGACCGACGCCGAGCTCATCATGCTGCTCGCCGAGCTGTATGAGGCGGTCGGGGTGCGGGACTGGCGGTTGCGGATCTCGAGCCTCGGCACACCCCAGACCCGCGCGGAGTACCGCGAGGAGCTCACCGCCTTCCTGCGCGCGCACGAGGACGGTCTGTCGCCCGAGGTGGTCGCCCGGATCGACCTGAACCCGATGCGGGCGTTCGACGCCTCCGACGAGCGCACCCGGCGCACGATGGCCGACGCCCCGCTGCTGCTGGACCGCCTCGCCGCCGAGGACGAGGAGCACTTCACGCGCGTCCGGGAGCTGCTCGACGACGCCGACATCGCCTACACGCTGGACCCGACGCTCGTGCGCGGCCTGGACTACTACGTGCGCACCCTGTTCGAGTTCACCTCCGAGTCACTTGGGGCGCAGTCCGCGCTCGGCGGCGGCGGGCGCTACGACGGGCTCATCGCGCAGCTCGGGGGACCCACGACCCCCGCCTGCGGCTGGGCCTCGGGCGTGGAGCGAATCCTGCTCGCCGCCGGAGAGGTCCCGGCGCCGCCGCCGAGCTGTGATCTGTACGTCGCCGTGACCCCCGGGCAGCCCACGGCGACCCGGGCGGCGTTCTCGGTCGCCGGCGAGGCCCGCCACGCCGGCCTCGCCGCCCAGATGGAACTCGCCGGGCGGTCGCTCAAGGGCCAGCTCAAGCAGGCCGATCGCTGTGGCGCCCGCTACGTTGCCATCATCGATGACGACGTGCACGCGAGCCTGAAGAACATGGAATCCGGAGAGCAGGTGGAGATCGAGCACGGCTCGGTGATCGCGACGATCCTGCGGGGGCGCCGGCTGTGATCGCACCGCGACCCAACCGCTATCGCGACGCCTGGGCCGGCGACCTCGACGCCGCGCGCGCCGAGCAGCCGGCGACCGTCTCCGGCTGGGTGCACCGTCGCCGCGACCACGGCGGCCTGATCTTCATCGACCTGCGTGACCGCAGCGGGATCCTGCAGCTCGTCTTTCATCCGGGCGGGCGGGACGGGGTCTCGCCGGCGGCGCATGCCGAGGCCCACAAGCTGCGCTCCGAGGACGTGATCACCGTCTCGGGAGAGGTGCGCCGCCGCGCGCCGGAGAACGTCAATCCCCAGCTCGCCACCGGTGAGATCGAGCTCGCCGTGACCGGCATCGAGATCCTCGCCGACGCCGACACGCCGCCGTTTCAGATCGATGACGACGGGCCGGTCGGGGAGGAGCTGCGGCTGCGCCACCGGACGCTTGACCTGCGTCGCACGCCGATGCAGGAGGCGCTCGTGCTCCGCCACCAGATCGTGCGCGCGATGCGCGAGGTCCTGGACGCCCGGGACTTCCTGGAGATCGAGACGCCGTTTCTCACCCGTTCGACGCCCGAGGGCGCGCGGGACTTCCTCGTGCCGGCGCGGATGGCGCCGGGGTCGTTCTTCGCGCTGCCCCAGTCGCCGCAGCTGTTCAAGCAGCTGCTGATGATCGGCGGCTTTGAGCGCTACTACCAGATCGTGCGCTGTTTCCGTGACGAGGACTCGCGCGCCGACCGCACGTTTGAGTTCACGCAGCTCGACATCGAGATGGGCTTCGTCGAGGAGGACGACGTCCTGGAGATGATGGAGGCGGTGATGAGCGCCGTGTTCGCGGTCAACGCCTTCGACGTCGCGCCCGCCCCGTGGCCGCGGATGACCCACGCCGAGGCGATGAGCCGCTTCGGCTCCGACCGGCCCGACACCCGCTTCGGGCTGGAGCTCGTGGACCTCGGCGGGCCGCTGGCGGCGAGCGAGTTCAAGGTGTTCTCAGGGGCTCTGGGTTCCGGGGGGGTCGTGCGGGGGATCAACGCCGGCGCTCGTGAGCTTCCGCGCTCAGAGCTCGACGGGCTCACCGACTTCGTCAAGCAGTACGGCGCCAAGGGGCTGGTGTGGGCGTTCGTGGAGGACGGCCCGGACGGCCCCACGTGGCGCTCGCCGATCGCCAAGTTCCTGTCGGCGACCGAGATCGCCGCCGTCAACGAAGAGCTCGATGCCGCGGTCGGCGACGTGCTCTTCATCATCGCCGACTCAGGCGCGGTGGCCGCGGCCGCGCTGGGGGCGCTTCGCAGCGAGCTCGCCCGGCGCTTCTCGCTGATCCCCGAGGGCGTCCACGACCTCCGCTGGATCGTGCGCTTCCCGATGTTCGCCTACAAGTCCGACGAGCAGCGCTGGGACGCCGAGCACCATCCCTTCACCGCCCCCGCGACCGCGGCCGGAGAGCCCGCGACGCTCGAGGATCTCAACGACCCCGCGACGCTCCTGTCCCGCTCCTATGACCTCGTGCTCGACGGCTTTGAGATCGGCGGCGGCTCGATTCGCAACCACCGCCTCGACGTCCAGCGCCGGGTGTTCGAGCTGATCGGCATCGACGAGGCCGAGGCCCAGGCCCGCTTCGGGTTCCTGCTCGACGCCCTGCGCTACGGCGCCCCGCCCCACGGCGGGATCGCGATGGGCATCGACCGGATCGTCGCGCTGCTCGCCGGGCGCGACAACATCCGCGAGGTGATCGCGTTTCCCAAGGCGACGAGCGGCGGCGACCCGCTCACCGGGGCGCCCGCGCCGGTCGATGCGACGCAGCTGCGAGAGCTCGGCATCCGCCTCACCTGAAGTTGGGCCGGGCCCCGCCGGAGCCCGCGTAACCTTGGCCGCACGATGGATGCGTTCGCCTTCGAGCATCACCTCAACTCGCCGCAGGGCGCCGGCCACGTCCCGCCCGACGCCGTCACCGTCACCGTCGAGGGGGGTTCGTGCCGTGACGAGGTCACGTTCTCGGTGTCGCTGGACGGCGACCGGGTCACCGATGCCGGTTACCGCGCCCACGGGTGTGGCTCCGCGCACGCCGCCGGCAGCGCCGCCGTCGAGCTCGTCCGCGGCGCGCCGGTGCTGGCCGCCGCCCGGGTCGGTGCCACCGAGATCGCCGCCGAGCTCGGCGGCCTGTCGCCCGGCAAGCTGCACGCCGCCGAGGTGGCCGCCGACGCGCTGCACCGCGCGCTCGGCGCGGCCGTCAGCCGTCACGGCGCGCTGACGCGATCTGATCCCGCCCGTCCGGCGACGCTCGTGGCGATGAGCGGCGGTGTCGACTCGGCGGTCGCCGCGCACCTTTGCGCCGGCGCCGGCG
>CAZZWJ010000126.1:0-7968 GCA_964657875.1 uncultured Solirubrobacteraceae bacterium | reverse complement strand
GGCGACCGCCACGCCTCAGCTGCCGTCGGGGTAGCCCCCGCGGTGGGAGACCATCGGGTACCAGGGCAGCAGCGCCGCCGGCCGCGTCTGCGCGCGCCAGCCACCCGGCGGTGGCGTGAGCCCGGCGAACAGTGGCGAGCCGGCCCGGGTGCCATCACCGACGATCGGCTCCAGAGCGGCGCGCAGCGCCGCGACGCCGTCCACGCCGTAGCGGGTCTCCCACAGTCGCTGGGTCTCCTCGATGCGACGCCAACCACCGGTGCGCGCACGTACACCACGTTCGGTGGTGAGGCGGACCTGCCGGCCCCGCCGGCCCCCTGACCGGGGCTCGACGATCACGCAACGCGCCTTCTCCACACGGCCCACCAGCACCGCGGTCGCCTCCTTGGAGACACCGCTCAGCCGCGGCAGCTCGCGGACGGCAACCGGCGTGTCGGCGTCCAGCACGCGCACCAGGTTCGACCAGACGGAGAGCGGCAGCCGCACGTCGCGCTCGTGATCATGTGTCCACGCGAGCAGGGCACGGGTGAGCAATGACACCAGCGGGAGCTCCCCATCCCGGTCTCGCTCGTGGCGGCTGCGGGGCTCGGTCGCGGGTGCGGGACCGACCCGGCCGATCGGCATGAAGTCCGGAAGCGGCGCCTCGATCCCACGCGAGACCGTGAGCAGCGCGGCCCGTAGTCCGCCGACCGCGCCGTCGCCGAACCGCGCGCTCCACCGACGTTCGACCTCGGCCGGGAGCGGTCGCCAGATCGCCTCGGCCTCCGCGCCGCGACGGGTGAGGGCGAGCACGGAAACCGACTTCGCATGCGGGCGCGGGGTGCCGCGCGCCACCCGTCCGACCCCATCGATCGTGATGAACCCCCAGCGGCGCATGCCGTCGAGGTTCGTCTTCATCCGCACGTGCTGCTGCAGCTCCGCGACGGTCAGCTCCCCCGCCTCCGCCAGCCCGCGCAGACAGTTGAACCACATCGCCAGCGACGTCAGCCACGTCGACTCGCGTTCACCGCGTGAACCAAACGACGTCGTGTGGTGTGGCACCAGCACCTCGGCCGCATTGTCGACCTCGATCGTGAACGCCACGAACGCCTGCGAGAGCAGCGCCGAGAGCGGAGTCTCACCACCCACCACGTCGCTGATCCTCCCACACCGGATCGTCTGAGACCCCGGATCCCGCGAGCCGTCAGGGCCTGCGAGGATGACGGTATGGAACAACGGACGATTTCCCGCCTGGGCAGAGCCGTGAGCGTCGTCGGCCTGGGCACGTGGCAGCTCGGGGCCGACTGGGGCGATGTCGATCCCGGCGCCGCCCGGGAGACGCTCGAGGCCGCGTATGCGGCGGGCGTCACCTTCTTCGACACCGCCGACGTGTACGGCGACGGGCGCAGCGAACGGTTCGTCGCGCAGCTGCGTGATCGCCATCCCGACGTCTTCATCGCCACCAAGATGGGGCGTCGGGCCGAGCAGACGGTGGAGAACTACTCCGCGGGCAACTTCGACGTCTGGAACGCGCGATCCCGCGAGAACCTCGCCATGGACCGCCTGGACCTCGTGCAGCTGCACTGTCCACCCGACGGCGTCTATGAGAACGCCGCCGCCTTCGACGCCCTGGACGCGATGGTGGACGACGGCCGGCTCGCCGCCTACGGGGTCTCGGTCGAGACCTGCGCCCAGGCGCTCGCCGCGATCGCCCGCCCGCACGTGGCCACCGTCCAGATCATCCTCAACTGCTTTCGCCAGAAGCCGCTCGAAGCGGTGCTGCCCGCCGCCCGGGAGGCCGGGGTCGGGATCATCGTGCGAGTGCCACTCGCGTCGGGACTGCTCTCGGGTCGCTACGACGAGAACACCCGGTTCGCCGCCGATGACCACCGCAACTACAACCGTCGCGGCGAGCAGTTCGACGTCGGCGAGACGTTCGCCGGCGTTCCCTTCGAGGTCGGGCTCACCGCGGTGGCCGAGCTCGAGCCGCTGCTGGAGCCCGGGCAGACGCTCGCCCAGTTCGCGCTGCGCTGGGTGATCGATCAGGCCGGCGTGAGCACCGTCATCCCCGGCGCACGCAACCCCGAGCAGGCTCGCGCAAACGCGGCGGCCGCCGAATCGGCGGCGCTGTCAGACGTTCAGCTGAGTGGGGTACGCGATGTGTACGACCGGCTGATCCGGCCACACGTGCACGACAAGTGGTAGCCCCGGCGGACGGTCAGCGGCGTTCGAGCACCGCGACGCCGTGGGGTTCAAGCAGCGCCGACAGCTCGACGGGAGCGTCCAGGGAGATCGGTTCGCCGCCGAGCACGTCGTGCCAGTCACCGCCGAGGGACGGCAGCGCGCCGCTCACCTCACGGCGGACCGCGACGACGACGAGCACGTCGTCTGCGCGGGTGAACGCCACCACCCCCGGACCGGCGTCGACGGCGGCATAGGCGCCATCAGCACCGAACGCCTCGGGACGGCGGATCCTCAAGGCCAGCAGCTGAACGCACGTCCACAGCTTCCGGGTCTCGTCGTCGGGCGGGGAGCCGCCCTGCAGGCGACTCATCATCGCGTCGTGCCATCCCCAGTCGACGGGCCGGCGGTTGTCGGGATCGACGAGTGCCCGCAGCGGCAGCTCGTCACCCTGATAGAGATCCGCGACGCCCGGGGAGGTGAGCTTCAGCGTGAGCATCGCGATCGCGATCCGCTGCCCGAGCTTCGCGACCCGCTGGGCGAACGGCTCGAAGTCGGCCAGGAACGCGGTGTCGTCGTAGAGCCCGTCGACGAACGCCCGCACCCCCCGCTCCCACGACTCGTTCTGATCGACCCAGTTGGTGTTGCGCTTGGCCTCGCGCAGCGCCTTCTCCATGTACCCCTGCACCCGGTCGCGTTCGATCGGCCACGCCCCCGCGAGCGTCTGAAACAGGAAGTAGCGCTCCAGGTCATCCGGCGCACCCTCGGTGGAGCGCAGGTCGTCGGTCATCCCCATCCAGGCCGTCACCCGCTCAGACCACTCGTCGGCCAGCCACGTGAGCGCGGTGATCCGGGCGCGCACGTCGGCGGAGCGCTTGGTGTCATGGGTCATCGTCGTCAGCAGTGCCTGCGGGAAGCGGGCGGCGCGCTCGGCGTTGGCGGCGTGGAAGCGCTCCACGGAGATCCCGAAGCGCCCCGGATCGCCGCCGACGTCGCACAGCGCCAGCAGCCGTCCGTAGCGGTAGAACGCCGTGTCCTCGATCCCCTTGGCCACGATCGCGGGCGTCGTCTGCTGGAAGCGAGTGACGAACTCCGCGGGCGCCGCGCGATCGAGCAGCAGCATCTCGGCGACCGACGGGGACAGCTCGGCCTCGCCGACGACCGCGCGGTCGGCGTCGGCGACCTCACCGTGGTCGGGCCGCACGTAGGCGCGGTAGACCGGGAACGACGCGGTCGCGGTGGCGAGCGCCTCGGTCCCCCCGGGGACGTCGGTGAGCGACGCCAAGCGCTCGATCTCGGGCACGAAGGCGCCCGTCGCCTGGCCGAGCTTGGCCTCCAGCGCGAGCTCGGCGAACGGCCGCTCGTCGTGAGAGATCCGCTGCCACAACGACGTGAACGCGCTCTCGGCGCGCTCGTCGACGCATACGCCGCAGACGTCGTTGAGGAACTCATAGCCGACGGTGCCGGTCACCGGCCAGTCGCGCAGCGACTCCCCGGACTCGAGGATCTTCTCGATCCAGACGGTGTCCGCGCCCCCCTCGCGCAGCCGCTGGAAGTACTCCAGCGGATCGGCGAGGCCGTCGGGATGGTCGATGCGCAGCCCGTCGAGCAGCCCCTCGGACACCAGCGAGAGGACCAGGCCGTGCATCTCGGCGAACACCGACTCGTCCTCCTCGCGCACCCCCGCGAGGTCGTCGATGTCGAAGAACCGCCGGTGGCGGCCGGTCGCGGCGTCGATGTCGAAGAACCGCTCGCGCAGCTGCGGGTCGGTCCAGTAGCGGTTGGCGTCGTCGGTGGCCATGTGGTTGGGCACGATGTCGAGCACGACGCCGAGGCCGGCCGCGTGGGCCGCCGTGACGAGTGACCGCAGCGCCGCCTCCCCGCCCAGGTCGGCGGAGATGCGGGTCGGATCGACGACGTCGTATCCGTGGGTGGAACCGGTCCGGGCCTGCAGCGACGGGGACAGGTAGAGGTGGGAGACCCCGAGGTCGCGCAGGTAGGGGATGCGGGCCTGCGCGGCGGCGAACGGGAAGTCGGGCGTGAGCTGCAGACGGTAGGTCGCCCGCAGCGTTCGCGGGGCGACGCTCACGGTGCGACGCGCTTGAGGATCGTGATCGAGTGCGCGGTCACGTCGATGAGCTCGCGCGGGTCATAGCCGGCGCTGGCGGGCTGCGCCTCGGGGTCGGTGGTGGTGAGCTCGAGCTCCCAGCGCCTGCCCATCGGCTCCCGCGGCAGCCGGAACTGGCGATCCTCGAAGTGCGCGTTGAACAGGAGCACGAACGTGTCGTCGTCGATCGGCTGCCCCTGGGGACCCTTGCTGGTGATCGCCTGGCCGTTGAGGAACATGCCGAGCACCGCCTCGCCGTGCTCCCAGTCCTTCGGGGTCATCTTGCGGCCGTCGGCGCGAAACCACCAGACGTCGGGCTCGGGCGTGTCGTCGAGCTCGCGACCGCGCAGGAACGTCTCCCGGCGAAACGTGCAGTGCTCGCGGCGCAGGCGGATGAGACGCTGGGTGAACGCATGCATGCGATCGCGCTCGGCGTCCTGATCCCAGTCATACCAGGAGATCTCCGAATCCTGACACCAGCCGTTGTTGTTGCCGCCCTGGGTGCGGTTGAGCTCATCGCCTCCCAGCAGCATCGGCGTGCCCTGGGAGACCAGGAGCGTGGTGAGGAAGTTGCGCTGCTGGCGCAGCCGCAGCTCCTGGATCTCCGGATCGTCAGTGTCGCCCTCCGCGCCGCAGTTCCACGAGCGGTTGTCGTCGGTGCCGTCGCGGTTGTCCTCGCCGTTGTCCTCGTTGTGCTTGTCGTTGTAGGAGACGAGGTCGCGCAGCGTGAAGCCGTCGTGGGCGGTGATGAAGTTGATCGACGCGAACGGCTCACGGCCGTCGTCCTCGTAGAGGTCGGCGGAGCCCGACAACCGTTCCGCGAGCTGACCGATCGGCGCCTGGGTGCGCCAGAAATCACGCATCTGGTCGCGGTAGACGCCATTCCACTCCGACCACAGGATCGGGAAGTTGCCGACCTGATAACCGCCGGGCCCCACGTCCCAGGGCTCGGCGATGAGCTTGACCTGGGAGAGGACCGGGTCCTGATGGATGGTGTCGAAGAACGCCGACAGCCGGTCGACGTCGTAGAGCTCCCGGGCGAGCGCGGAGGCGAGATCGAAGCGGAACCCGTCGACGTGGCATTCGATCACGAAGTAGCGCAGCGAATCCATGATCAGGCGCAGGACCGCCGGGTTGACCGGGTTCAGCGAGTTGCCGGTGCCGGTGAAGTCCATGTAGTGGTGGGGGTCGTCGGGCACCAGGCGGTAGTAGCTCTGATTGTCGACACCCTTGAACGAGAGCATCGGACCCAGGTGGTTGCCCTCGGCGGTGTGGTTGTAGACGACGTCGAGGATCACCTCGATCCCCGCCTTGTGCAGGGCCTTGACCATGCCCTTGAACTCCCGCACCTGTTCGCCGCTGCGGCCGGTGGCGGCGTACTCGGAGTGGGGGGCGAAGTAGCCGATCGTCGAGTAGCCCCAGTAGTTGGTGAGACCCTTGTCGTGGAGGAATGACTCATCGCAGATGTGGTGGATGGGGAGCAGTTCGACGGCCGTCACCCCCAGGTCGCAGAGGTACTTCAGTGCCGGCTCGGAGGCGAGGCCCGCGTAGGTGCCGCGCAGCTCCTCACGGACGTCGGGGTGGGTCTTGGTGAAGCCCCGCACGTGGGTCTCGTAGATGACCGTGTCCGAGAACGGGGTGTTGGGCGGCCGGTCGCCCTCCCAGTCAAAGCTCGCGTCGATGACGATCGACTTCGGCACGACCCAGGAGTCGTCCTCGTCGTCGCGCTCCAGGTCGGCCTCGTCGTCCGCGCCGTCGCCCTGGACGTAGGGGAGGATGTTCGCGTCGCTGCCCCAGTCGACATGCCCCTCGATCGCCTTGGCGTAGGGGTCGAGCAGCAGCTTGTCGGGGTTGAAGCGCTTGCCCTCGAGCGGCGCGTACTCCCCGCGGACGCGGTAGCCGTAGCGCTGGCCGGGGCCGACGCCGGGCAGGTAGCAGTGCCAGTTGTGCGCGCGGCGGAACTCCACCTCCACCCGCGACTCGGTGCCGGTCTCGTCATAGAGACACAGCTCGACGCCCGTGGCGTTCTCGGAGAACAGCGAGAAGTTGGTGCCCTTCCCGTCCCACGTCGCCCCGAGGGGAAACGGTTGCCCCGGCCAGACCTCGGTCATCGGATGAGGGCGGCGGACATGGCAGGAAGTGTGATGTATCCGGGCTCGATCTGCGGTTCGCCCCCCGCGGCGAGCTCCACGGCCGTGCCCTGCACGGGGATCCGCGAGGGGGCGGCGGCGAAGTTTCCGGCGAGCTCGTGGACGCCGCGCCGGGCGATGAGCCAGCGGCCGGCCTCGTCGTAGCGCACCTCGGAGACCTCCGTACCGCCCAGCTGAGCGCGGGTCCGGATCAGCTCCCGGTACAGCCGCGCGAGGCCGGGGTCCTCCCGGCGGGTGAGCACCGAGCGCTCGAACGTCGCCGGGTCCTCGGGGTCCGGCACCTCGCCGCCGAAGGAGGCGAAGGACTGAAACTCCGCGCGGCGTCCGGTGCGGGTCGCCTCGGCGATGTCGGGATCGATGTGGTTGGTGAAGTACTGAAACGGCGCGAGCTCGCCGTACTCCTCGCCCATGAACAGCATCGGCGTGAACGGCGACAGCAGCGTCCAGAACGCCGCGATCGGCCGCACCGGGCTCGGCATCCGGTCGCCGTAGGCGCGGTTTCCGACCTGATCGTGGTCCTGGGAGAAGACGACGAACCGCTCCACGGGGATGTCATCGGCGGGCGCTCCGAAGCGCTTGTGGCGAAACGGCGAGTAGTTGCCGTCGTCGACATGAGGGCGGTGCAGCGCCTTGGCGAGCTGGGCCATCGAGCCGAAGTCGGCGTAGTAGCCGTCGCGCTCGTCGGTGATGAGCGTGCGCAGCGCATGGTGAAAGTCATCGGCCCATTCGGCATCGCAGCCGAACCCACCGTGATCGGGGGGGCGCATCACCTTGGGGTCGTTCATCCCCGCCTCGGCGATCACGAGCGCGGCGGGGTTGATCGCGTGGACGCGGCGGGCGATCTCGGTGACGATGTGCTCGGCGCTCGCGTCGAAGATCGCGTGGATCGCGTCGAGGCGCAGACCGTCGACCCCGAACTCCCCGACCCAGCCCTCGGCGCTCTGACAGACCCACTCGCGGACCGGGTCACAGTCGGCGTCGTCGTAGTTGATCGCCTCCCCCCAGGGGGTGGAGTACTTGTCGGTGAAGTAGGGCCCGAACGCCTGCAGGGCGCCGTCGCCGGAGGCGCCGACGTGGTTGTAGACGACGTCGAGGATCACCGCCAGGCCGGCACGGTGCGCGGCCTCGATGAGCTGGCTGAGGCCGTCCGGGCCGCCGTAGGAGGACTGGGCGGCGGAGATGTAGACCCCGTCATAGCCCCACCCGCGGGCGCCGGGGAACTCGGCGACGGGCATGATCTCGATGGCGGTGACCCCGAGCTCGGCGAGCTCGTCGAGATGGGGGATCACCCCGGCGAAGGTGCCCTCTGCGCTGAACGTCCCGACGTGCAGCTCGTAGATGATCTGCTCGGCCATCGGCTGGGGCACGAAACCGTCGCGGGGACCCGGGAGCGCGCGGGCATCGAACAGCCGGCTGGGTCCGCGCAGGCCGGCGGGCTGATGGCGGGTGGCGGGGTCGGGGTGGGCGTCGCCGTCGACGATGTACTCGTAGTCCTCGCCCGCGTGCGCGGAGACCACGCGGCAGTTATTTTCATCAACGCTCAAGGCGAGT
>CAZZWJ010000125.1:0-7999 GCA_964657875.1 uncultured Solirubrobacteraceae bacterium | reverse complement strand
CGCCGAAGTCGACGATGTTCGAGATCGTGCCCTCCACGACCTGGCCGGGCTGCAGACGGTCGAGGATCCGCTCGCGATCCTCCTTGCGCTGCTCCTCGAGCACCGCGCGCCGTGACAGGACCACGTTGTTGCGGCTGCGGTTGAGCTCGATCACCTTGCACTCGATCGTGGTGCTCATGTACTCGTCGAGGTTCGGCACCCGACGGATGTCGACCAGCGACGCGGGCAGGAAGCCACGCACGCCGAGATCGATGATCAGACCGCCCTTGACGACCTCGATGACGGCGCCCTCGACCGGCTCACCGGACTCGGCGGCGGCCTCTATGCGGCGCCATGCCTTCTCGAAGCGAGCGCGCTTCTTGGAGAGGATCAGACGCCCGTCCTGGTCCTCCTTGGTGAGGACGAGGGCGTCGACCTCCTCGCCGAGGGAGACCTCGTCGGAGGGGTCGACGGACTTGCGGATCGACAGCTCGCTGGAGGGGATGACCCCCTCGGACTTGTAGCCGATGTCGACGAGGACCTCGTCCTTGTCGATCCGGACGACGTGGCCGGTGACGACATCGCCCTCGGTGAAGGGGTGCAGCGTCGCGTCGTAGTTGGGAACGATCTTTCCGTCGATCTCGAGCAGCAGGCCGTCAGAGCCTTCAACGATCGTGGCGTTCGGGAAGTCGGTGGGTGGGGTCAGAGTTGCGGTTAGGGACATGAGTCTGTCCAGGATAGCCGCCGTGACCGACCGGCGAAACACGACGCCGGGCCTACGTATCATCGACGTTCGATGCCCCAGAGAGCCACCAAGCGAGGCGACGAGCGGATCGCCCTGGACCGCGACTGCGACGTGCTGATCTGCGGCGCGAGCTTCGCCGGTCTCGCGGTCGCCCGGGAGCTCGCGGGCGCCGGCGCCGACGTGCTCATGATCGACCGCTACGAGATCGGCGAGCGCCAGACCTCGGCGTGCGGGATCCCGACCGGCTGGCTGCACGCGCTCGGACTCACCGACGCCCTGCAGCAGACGTTCCCCGAGCTCGTCATCCACACTCCGCACGCGTCGGTGCGCTACGGGCTGCCGTGGACGTTCTCCACATTCGACTACCGCATGCTGTGCGGCCTGCTCGCCGAGCAGGGCGACTTCGAGTTCGAGACGGCCAAGGTCCAGTCGCGCCACGGTGACACCGTGGTCACCGATCGCGGCGAGCTGCGGGCCCCGCTGATCGTCGACGCGCTCGGCTGGCGTCGGGCGCTCGCCCCCGGCGACAACGTCCAGCCTCCCGACGCGCTGCTGTCACGCGGCCTCGAGGTCCACCCTCCGGGCAACGGCGAGGACCTCGAGATCTGGATCGATCGCGGCTACGTCCCCGCCGGCTACGGATGGTCGTTTCCCGCCGACGGCGAGGTCCGGGTCGGCGTCGGCTCCTTCGATCCCCGCTTCCACGTGCGCGAGCCGACCGTGCGCCTCACCGACGACGTCGGCCGCGACACGGACGGCGGCTATCAGGGCAACTGGATCCCCCACGCGCTGCGCCCGGCGACCGAGGACGGGATCTTCTTCGTCGGCGATTCGGCCGGGCACTGCTTTCCACTCACCGCGGAGGGGATCCGGACCGCGCTGTACTTCGGGATCGCGTGCGGACGTGAGCTGCGCCGGGTGATCGAGGGCGAGCAGACGCGCGCGCAGGCGCTGGCCCGCTATCACCGCTTCTCCGCCGACCATGCGAGCCCGTTCACGTGGATGCTCCGCGTCCAGCGGCTGATCCCGCGCGTCGCCCCCCGGCTGCTCGGCCCGGCGCTGCACGCGATGGGCGCCCAGCGGTTCCTCGACTGGTCCTTCGGTCATTACCTCGACGTGGCCCACCCGTCGTTCGTCACCGCCGCCGGCACGTCGACCCGGTCGCCCGTCGGCGTCTACTAGCTCGGCGGTCGCCCGACCGCCCCGCGGTCGCGCCGGTCCCGCGGCCACACCGGTGGCTCCCGTGGCGGGACCCCTCACCGGGGTTCGTTCGCGGCCCCTAAGATCGCGCGATCGCTCATTCAAACCGAGGAGATCACCATGTCGCTGCCGGGTCGTTGGGCGCGCCGCGCGTTGCCCGCTCTCACCACCGGTGCCGCGCTCGGTGCGGTGGCGCTCGCCACCACCGGGGCCGCATCCGCGAAGGTCCAGGTCAGCCGTCCGACGACGCATCTCGACGTGATCGAGCACGCGATCACCGACACCGAGGTGCCGGTCGCGCCGGGCGGCAAGGACGAGAAGGGCGACCCGCTCACCTTCACCAATCCGATCTACAACGCGACCGACTCAAGGCAGGTCGGCCACGACGAGGGGTTCTGCATGCGCCTGGACCCCAAGGCGGGGGTCTGGGAGTGCCTGTGGACGACGTTCGTCTCCGGCGGTTCGATCACCGTCCAGGGCCCGTTCTATGACACCCGCAACTCGACGCTCGCGGTCACCGGCGGCACCGGCGCCTACAGCGCCGTGCACGGGTCGATGCTGCTGAAGTCGATCGACGGCGGCAAGCGGTACCACTTCGACTTCTCGCTGCAGAGCGGCTGAGATAGCCCTCTACTTCGCGCTCAGCCAGTCGGGGCCGACTCCGGCCTCGACGGCGAGCGGCGGATCCAGCGGATAGGCACCCGCCATCTCCGCGACGGCGATCTCCCGCACCTGCTCAGCCTCCTCGGCGGGCCCCTCGAACAGCAGCTCGTCGTGGATCTGCAGCACCAGACGGGTGCGCAGACCGGCCTGCGCGAGCGCCTGGTCGGCGCGGACCATCGCCACCTTCATGATGTCGGCGGCGGTGCCCTGGATCACCATGTTCACCGCGAAGCGCTCGCCCTGCTTGCGCAGCTCCCAGCGGCGGGCGCGCAGCTCGGGCACCTGACGGCGGCGCCCGAACAGGGTCGAGACGTAGCCGTGCTCGGTCCCCTGCTCGATCGTCTCCTCGATGAACCGCGCCACCGCCGGGAAGCCCGCCATGTAGCGCTCGATGAACTCGGCGGCCTCCTCCTGGGGGATGTCGAGGCGATCGGCCATCCCGAACGCGGACAGGCCGTAGACGATCCCGTAGTTGATCATCTTCGCCTTGGAGCGCATCCCGGGGTCGATCGCATCGGGCGCGACGTTGAACACCCGGCACGCGGTCGCCGTGTGCACGTCCTCCCCGCGGCGGAAGATCTCCTTCAGCACGTCCTCGGAGGCGATGTGGGCGAGCAGGCGCAGCTCGACCTGGGAGTAGTCGGCGGAGACGAGCAGGTGGCCGGGGGCGGCGACGAAGCAGGCGCGGATCTCCCGGCCGAGCTCGGTGCGGATCGGGATGTTCTGCAGGTTGGGGTTGTTGGAGGACAGGCGCCCGGTGGCGGTCGCGGTCTGGTTGAACGTCGTATGCAGCCGTGACTCGGCGTCGACGAGCAGCGGCAGCGCGTCGAGGTAGGTCTGCGCGAGCTTGGTGAGCTCCCGCCAGCGCTCGATCTTGGGGATGATCGGGTGTTCGGTGCGGATCGCCTGCAGGACACGGGCGTCGGTCGAGTAGCCGGTCTTGCCCCGGCGCTTGCGTGACAGACCCAGGGTTGTGAACAGCACCTCCTCGAGCTGCCGCGGTGAGCCGAGCGTGAACTCGGTCCCCGCCAGCTCGTAGATCTCCGCCTCCAGCGTGTCGGCCTCGGCCTTCACGCGCGTGGAGATCTCCTGCAGCCGGTCGGTGTCCAGGCGCACGCCGGCCTGCTCCATCTCCCGCAGGATGCGCACGATCGGCAGCTCGACCGCGGTGAAGAGATCGGTGAGCCCGCGGCCGCGCAGCTCCTCGCGCTGCCACTCGGCGAGCGCCTGGGTGAGGCGGGCGTCGGCGGCGGCGGGATCGGTGAGATCGGTCGACAGGCCACGTTCCTCACACAGCTCCCGGAACGGGTAGGCGCGGCGCGCCGGCTCCAGCAGGTAGGCGCCGACCTCGGTGTCGTGGACGAGGTTCCAGGGCACGAGCCCCAGCGACTTGGCGTTGTGGGCGACCGCGGGGCGGGTCGCGATCGCGGTCACGAGCTCCTCCGGGTCGGCGGTCTGCCCGTGGTAGACGATGTCGACGCCCGGCGCGTAGACGGCGAACCCATAGGGGGCCGGGCCCGCGGCGTCCTCGTCGGCGAAGAGCGCGTCGGTGGGCGCCTCCGGCGGGGGTGGGGCGTGCACGGCGAGCGCCACCTCGGCGTCATCGGGGATCGCCCGGGGGATGTCGTGCGACGTCGCGGCGCGCGTGCCGGCGCTGAGCGCGTGCTCGGAGACGGGCGCGGGCGCGGCCTCGTCGGCGGAGCCCAGCGCCTCCTCGAGGCGGCGCAGCGGATCGCGCAGCTCGAACTCCCGGAAGGTCTCACGCAGCTTGGAGCGGTCGGGGGTGAGGGAGACGAAGTCGCCGACGTCGAGGCCGTCGAGCGGGATGTCGCGCTTGGCGGTCGCGAGCTCCTTGGATGTCCGGGCGGCGTCGGCGTGCTCGGTGAGGTTCTGCTTGCGCTTGGCGCCGGAGATCTCGTCAACGCTCGCCAGGACGTTCTCCAGCGAGCCGAAGCGCTGCAGCAGGTCGGCGGCGGTCTTGTCCCCGATGCCCGGGACGCCGGGGATGTTGTCGGAGGTGTCGCCCTTGAGGCCGATGAAGTCCGGGACGAGCTCGGGGCCGATCCCGTAGCGGTCGACGACGCCGTCGCGGTCATAGACGCGGGTGTCGGTGATGCCGCGGCTCGTGGTCATGATCCGCACCCGGTCATCGACGAGCTGATACGCGTCCCGGTCGCCGGTGACGACCATGACCTCGATCGGCGGCTCCTGGACCTTGGCCTGCTCGGCGATCGAGGCGATCACGTCGTCGGCCTCATAGCCCGCGACGCCGATGTTGCGGTAGCCGAACGCCTCGACGAGCGGCTCGAAGTGCGGCCACTGCTCCTTGAGCAGGTCCGGCCGGCTGGCCCGCCCCGCCTTGTAGTCGGCGTAGATCTCCTTGCGCCCGGAATGCCCGCGGTCCCACACGACGACCGTCGCCTTGGGGCCGTAGTCGGTGAGGATCTTCACGAGCATCGAGGCGAAGCCGAAGATCGCGTTGGTCGGCACCCCCGTCGAGGTCGCGATCGACTCCGGAAGCGCGAAGAACGCGCGGTAGGCGAGGCTGTTGCCGTCGATGAGGAAGAGCTCGTCGGCCATGACGGGTCTGAGCCTATCCGGCGACGGTGGGGGTCAGGCATCGCGGGGCGTGGGGTCGATCCTCGGGGGTCTGGCGGTTCGATCCTCGTGGGCGCGGCGAGATCGATCATTTGCCTTCCCGGGGGGTGAATCCGGGACGCGTGGGGGCTCTGGTAGGTCATGGACGCCTCATCAACCCCCCAAAACCTGTCCACGGCGCCCACCCGCCGATCGTGGACAGGTCCGGGTGTCACCGGCGACTCGAAAACTGTCCACCGCGTCGCGGTGCTCGGCGTGGCCAGGAAAATCGTCGTCAGCGGATCCCGGGACGCGCGCGTGGCCGCGATCGCCGTCCAGCAGCGCGGTCGCGTGGCCCGCCGCCAGCTGCTCGCCGCCGGCCTCACCACCGACCAGATCCGCCACCTCGTCCGCAGCGAGCGTCTGCTCAGCGTGAGCGTCGGCGTGTACGCGGTCGGCAGCCGCACCTCGGTGCCGTTCTCCCGGGAAACGACGGCGCTGCTCGCCGCACGTGACGGGGCGCTGCTCTCCCACGCGAGCGCCGCCCGACTCTGGGACGTGAGCGGCAGTGGCTCTGAGGGCGACGAGCCCGTGCACGTCACCGTCGACGGGCACTGGCTGCCGCATCTCGGCGGGGTGCGCGGCCACCGCAGCCGGATCCTCACCCCCGCCGACCGCCGGGTCCGCGAGCGCCTACCGGTCCTCTCCCCCGCCCGGACGCTGCTCGACCTCGCGCCCGATCTCGACCGGCGTGCGCTGGGGCGGATCCTCGACGAGTGGCTGCTGCGGGAGATCGTCGGTCCCCGCGAGATCGCCGAACTGCTCACCCGGGCCGGCGGCCATCGCGGTGCCGCGCCGCTGCGGGCCCTCCTGGCGGACGTTGAGGTCGACACCGGAGTCACCGAGTCCGCCGCCGAGCGCCTGCTGCGCTCGCTGCTGCACCAGACCGATCTCCCGCAGCCGCGCCGAAACGTCTGGGTGGAGGGCTACCGGCTCGACACCTACTGGCCGGACGCCCGACTCGCGGTCGAGACCGACGGCTACCGCTTCCACGCCCAGCGCCGGCGCTTTGAGTCCGACCGGGTGCGGGATGCGCGGCTCGCCGCCGCGGGCATCGAGGTGCTGCGCCTCACCTGGCGTCAGATGAAGCACGAGCCGCTCGCGGTGATCGCCCGGATCGCGGCCGCGATCACCCGCCGCACCGCGGAGACGCGGCGTTGACAGACCGGCGGAGGTCAGGCCGGCCGGGTCAGCCCGCGGCGCGGGGGACCAGCTTGCCGCCGGTGACGGTGGCGAACACGAAGCGATCGAAGTTCGTGTCCCCGCCGCTCAGCCGGTAGGCACCGAGGACCGAGTCGTTCGCCGAGCGCGTGAGGCCGCGGAAGTCGTTGGCGACGACCTGGCGCACCGAGGCGTGGCTGCCGGCCTGGGTGAGGCTCGCCAGAACCGCGCGCATCGCCTCGTAGCCGAAGATCGCCGCCGGCGCGGGAGCGTGGCCGTACCTGGTCTGAAAGGTCCGCTGAAACTGCTGGCCGGCGGGATCGAGCGCGGACTTGAGCAGGCCGGGCGAGGAGACGGTGAGCGCCTTCTGGGCGGCGCCGGAGAGACCGGCGACGAACGTGTCGTCATACAGCGCCGACGGGGCGAACAGCTTGGCCTTGGGGGCGGCGGTGGCGGCGGCGTCGAGCGCGTGGGCGGTGGCGGTGGTCGGCTCACCGGCGTAGAAGACCGCGTCGGCTCCCGCAGGACTGGAGCTGACGGTGATCCCCGCCCCGTCGGCGGCGGTGCGGACCTCGGCGGCGAGCGACGTCCCGTATTCGCCGCCGTCATCGCCGACGTCGAGCGTCTTGACCCCCACGGTCCGCATCCGCTTGACGAGCGCCTGCGCCTCGTCGAGGGTCGTCGGCACCACGCGGGCGAAGGTCGCGCCGTAGGTCGAGTGCGCGGGGTAGAAGTGCCCGGGTGACTTCTTGACCTGGGCGACCGACCGCGTGAGATAGGTGGCGGTGTCGGTGGGGCTCACCTGCAGCAGCCCCACCTGGTTGGTGATCTGCAGCGAGACCCCGGAGGTGCCGGGGATCACCTCGCCGAGGTAGGCGATCGCCGTCTTGTCGGAGATGACCTGGCGCGCGTCGGCCGACACCTCGCTGTCGTGGACGACATGGAAGGCGAGGCTGTAGGCGCCGACCTTGACGCCGGAGGTGCCGAAGGCGAGGCGCTCGGCGTCGACGACGTCGGCGGCGGCCTGGCCGCCGGTGTCACCGGTCGGCTGCGATGCGTAGATCGACAGCGTCGACCCCGCGACGGTCACCGCCTGGCTGTTGCTGCTCGACGTCGTACCGCAGCCCGTGAGGAGCAGCGCGACCGCGACCAGGCCCCCCGCGAGCGCGGGCACCCGCAGTGCAGAGCGACCGACTGCGCGCACCGGACGGCGGTCAGTCCCGGCGGCCGGGCAGGTACGGCAGCAGGTTGCGCACGCCGATCGCGATCAGGACCATGCCGAGCGCGAAGAACAGGGCGTCGAGACCGCTGACGTTGAGCGACCAGACGACGATCCAGATGCAGAGACCGGCGGTGGCGGTGAGGACGAGACCCATGGCGGCGCTGATCCTACTTGCTCACGACGACGACAGCGCCGCCGACAGCGCACGGGTCAGTTCCCCGACTGCACGCGGGCCGTCGGCACCGCTCCCGGCGGCGCGCACGAGGCGGCTGCCGACGATCACGCCGTCGGCCCCGGCGGCGGCGGCCGCGGCCGCCTGCTCGGGCGTCGAGATCCCGAATCCCAGCGCGATCGGCAGGTCCAGGCTGGGCCCCTCCTTTTTCACATCGGCG
>CAZZWJ010000124.1:0-7999 GCA_964657875.1 uncultured Solirubrobacteraceae bacterium | reverse complement strand
ACGCGGTTGCCGACCGCCTCGGTGCCGTCCTTGAGCGTCTCGATCCGGCGGATGTCCAGCCGCTGGGACGCATAGAACTTCAGCGCCCGGCCTCCCGGCTGGGTCTCGGGGGAGCCGAACATGACGCCGACCTTCTCCCGGATCTGGTTGGTGAAGACGCACACCGTCTGGGCGCGGTTCAGGTTGCCGGCGAGCTTGCGCATCGCCTGGGACATCATCCGCGCCTGCAGGCCGACGGTCTGATCGCCCATCTGCCCCTCGAGCTCCGAGCGCGGGGTGAGCGCGGCGACCGAGTCGACGGCGACGAGATCGACCGCTCCGGAGCGGATCAGCATGTCGACGATCTCCAGCGCCTGTTCGCCGTAGTCGGGCTGGGAGACGAGCAGCTCGTCGATGTCGACCCCGATCTTCTGGGCATAGAGCGGGTCCATCGCGTGCTCGGCGTCGACGAACGCGCATACGCCGCCGAGCTTCTGCGCCTCGGCGATGATGTGGTAGACGAGGGTCGTCTTGCCCGACGACTCCGGGCCGAAGATCTCCACGATGCGACCGCGCGGGACGCCGCCGATGCCGAGCGCGACGTCGAGTGAGAGCGCGCCGGTGGGGATCGCATCGACGTTGACGCGGGCACCCGGGTCGCCCATCCGCATCACGCTGCCCTTACCGAACTGGCGCTCGATCTGAGTGAGGGCGCCCTGCAGCGCGGCTTGACGCTTGGCCACCGCCTTGGCATCGGGCGCGCCGGGAGGTGCGCCTCTTGTGATCTCGCTCATGCTCGCTCCTGTCGTCATTGCGCCTTGGACTCGACACGGTAGGCCGGGGCGCGGACGGAAAAAGGACCCCGCCGGGAACCCTGCCGCCGCTCACCGTAGGCGCGGCCCCAGTCACAGGACAAGACGCAGACGTCACACGATCGAGTCGAACCCGTGCCGGCCCGGTGACGACTACCCGAGCGTGTCGGCGGCGGCCGCTCCCGGCTCATCGGTCGCGCCGCGCAGCAGTCGTCGCAGCAGGTGCAGGGCGACCGTCACCGAGCGGTCGCGGATGTCCTCGCGGCTTCCGGGCATCTGGGGGGCGCGGGTGATCCGGCGCCCGTCACGGGCGCTCCACACCGAGATGCAGACGAGCCCCACCGGCTTCTCCGCACTCCCACCCCCCGGTCCGGCGATGCCGGTGATCCCGACCCCGTAGTCGGCGCCCAACCGCCCGCTGATCCCCTCCGCGAGCGCCTGCGCGACCTCCACCGAGACCGCTCCGAACTCGGAGATCAGCTCTTCCGGCACCCCCGCCACGAGCGTCTTGGCCGCGTTTGAGTACACGACGCCGCCGCCCAGGAAGTACTCCGAGGCGCCCGGGCGCTCGGTGAGCCGCGCCGCGAGCAGCCCTGCGGTGCACGACTCGGCGACCGCGAGCGTCCCCCCGCCCTCCCCCATGAGCAGCCCCGCGACCTGCTCGTCGATCGTCGAGCCGTCCTCGGAGAACAGCATCGCGCCGTGACGGTCACGCACGAATCCGAGCATCGCGTCGTAGTCGGGCTGAGCCGCCGGCTCATACCGGGTCGCGATCTCGATCTCCCCGCGCCGCAGGCAGGTCGTGATCTCCAGGTCGTCGAGCGCGAGCCCCGCCTCCGCGGCCGCCTCCAGGGTGGCGGCGATCTCCGATTCGGGCAGGCCGTAGAGGCGCACGATCTCCCGGCGGAACTCGCCCGCGCCGCTGATCGCCGCCGCGAACGCGTCGGTGGCGACCGCCGTCTCCCACATCGGTTGCAGCTCGCGCGGCGGCCCGGGCAGCACGACGACCGTCGGGCCCCCACCGTCGGCGGGCGCCACGACGAGTCCGGGGGCGGTCCCCACGGGCTCGAGCACCGTCGACCCGGACGGGATGACCGCCTGCTTGCGGTTGGCGCGGCGCACCGCGTCCGCGTCCGCGCTGGGCCAGCGCTTCATCAGCGGACGCAGGATCTCGGCGATGCGCTCCTCCAGCCCCGCGTCGAGCACCATCTCGCGTCCGCAGAAGCGGCCGACGATCTCGGCGGTGAGATCGTCGGCGGTGGGACCGAGGCCGCCGCTGGTCACCACCACCGCCATCCCCGCGTCGCGCATCGCCTGCAGCGCCACCAGCAGGTCGTCGGGCCGGTCACCGACGATCTCGATCATCGCCGTGTCGACCCCGAGCTCGCGCAGCCGCTGGGAGACCCACGGCCCATTGCGGTCGGAGATGATCCCGGTGAGCACCTCGGTGCCGGTGACGAGGATGCCGGCCCGCGGCGGGGTGATCGCCGGGGTGCTCATCAGGCGCAGGTCGGCAGCGCCGAACCCGTGAGCGTCGTGTGACCGGCCGGCGTGAACTGGAGTCCGATCGCGCCCGAGGAGGCGGTCACGGCCACCGGCTTGCCGTTCGCCTTGACCGTCACCGACGCGTTGCCGAGCGTGAGCCGCAGCCGCTGGGCCTTCTCGGGCGGGATCGTCTGCCCGGTGTCGAAGATCTGTCCGGGGATGAGGATCTTGCCCCTCCCGTTGACCATGCAGACGTAGACCTTCCCGGTGGGTACGAGACTGACCGTCACCGTCTTGGGGCGAGTGATCACCTTGCGCCTGTGGATCGAGCTGCGGTGGCGGGCCGGTGTGCGGGCGGCGTGCGTGGTGGTGTGGGGGGACGTGGCCACGCGCTTGGAGGTGGAGTTGCCGCCGGTGCCGACCAGGTAGAGCACGAGGACGACGACGACGAGGACCAGCCCGACGATCAGCCAGGCCGGAATCCCCCGGCGGGGTTGACGGGAGCGTTCGCGCTCCCGGCTGGGCGGCGCGATCGGCGGCGGCTCGTGGTCTGAGGGGCTCTCATAGCGCCGGCGGAACTCGTCGAGCAGCTCCCGTGAGTCGAGGCCCAGGAAGTCGGCGTAGGTGCGCAGGAAGCTGCGGATGTAGACCTCGCCGGGGAGCAGGTCCCACTCCTCGTTCTCCATCGCGCGCAGGTACTTGGCGCGGATCTTGGTCCGCGTCTCGACCTCGTTGATGTCGATCTTGAGGCGCATGCGCGCTTCGCGGAGCCGAGCGCCGATCTCGTCCATGGCTCCGCAAGGCTACCGGCGCGCCGCCGACTCGCATCGGCAGGGGCGGAAAATGGCTCAGAGCACGTCGTCGAGGCCGCCCACCGGCGGGTCGACGGGGACTGCGGCGTCCGGGACGAAGGGCAGCTCGGGCGCGGGGCTGCGTGCGCTTCCACCGCGCTCGGCCTCGGCGAGGTTGGTGAGGATCCGCGGCACGTCGCCCTCGGCGATGAGGACCTGGCGGGGCTTTGAGCCCTCATAGCCCGAGATGATCCCCCGGCGCTCGAGCATGTCGATGAGACGACCCGCGCGGGTGTAGCCGAGGCGCAGCCGGCGCTGCAGCATCGACGTCGATGCGGTGCCCATCTGGGCCACGAGCGAGATCGCCTCCTCCAGCAGTGGATCGGAGTCGGCGTCATTGGGGTCCGAGGCTCCGCCGCCATCGTCACCGTCCTCGGAGGGAACCTCCTCCAGCAGCTCCTCCTGCAGATCGGGCTCGCCCTGCTTACGCCACGCCTCGGTGATCTCGAGGATCTGAGCCTCGTCGATGTAGGCCCCCTGGATGCGCTGCAGGCGCGAGGAGCCGACCGGCGAGAACAGCATGTCCCCCTGCCCGAGCAGCGACTCGGCGCCGTTCTGGTCGAGGATCACGCGGGAGTCGGTCTGGGAGGAGACGGCGAACGCCACCCGGGAGGGGACGTTGGCCTTGATCATCCCGGTGATCACGTCGACGCGTGGGGACTGGGTGGCGAGCACGAGGTGCATGCCGACCGCGCGCGCCTTCTGGGCGAGGCGGATGATCGAGTCCTCGACGTCGGCGGGGGCGACCATCATCAGGTCGGCGAGCTCGTCGATCACGCACAGGATGTAGGGCAGCGGCGCCTCGCCGCGGGACTCCCGCACGCGGTTGAGCTCCGGCAGCGAGCGGGTGCGGGCCAGCGACATGATCGTGTAGCGCTGCTCCATCTCACGCACGAGGTTCTGCAGCGCGTTGGCCGCCTTGCGCGGGCTCGTGATGACCGGCGTGAGCAGGTGCGGGATCGATTCGTAGTGGTTGAGCTCGACCTGCTTGGGGTCGACGAGCACGAGGCGCACCTCATGCGGGGTGGCCCGCAGCAGGATCGAGGACAGCATCGCGTTGACGCACGCCGACTTGCCGGCGCCGGTCGTGCCGGCGACGAGCAGGTGGGGCATCTTGGCCAGGTCGGCCCCGACCGCCTTACCGGCGATGTCCTTGCCCAGCCACACGGTCAGCGGCGACCAGTCCTCGGGCGCGGCGCCGATCACGTCGCCGAGATGGACGATCCGCCGTCGCGCGTTGGGGACCTCGATCCCGACCGCCTGCTTGCCGGGGATCGGGGCGAGGATCCGGATGTCGGTCGCGGCCAGCGCGTAGGCGAGGTCGTCCTTGAGGTTGGCGACCTTGCTCATCTTCACCCCGGGCGCGAGGCGGATCTCATAGCGGGTGATGTGCGGGCCGCTCACCTTGCCGACGACGGTCGCCTCGATGCCGAAGTGGCCGAGCGCCTCGACGAGGGTCCGGGCGGTCTGGGCCTGCCCGGCGGTGTCGGGCTTTGACTCCGCGCCGGTGGAGCGCGTGAGGAAGCGGGCCGTGGGGACCCGCCACACGAACTCGGGGTCCTCGGTGATCGACTCGCGGTAGCGCCCCTGGGGCGTGAGGTCGTCCTCGTCGACGGCGCGGCTGGGACCCGCGGGACCGGCTTCCTCCTCCTCCAGGGCGAGCTCCGGCGGCTCCACCTCGGCCAGCTCCTCGATCGCGAGCAGCGGGTCGGGATCGGGCGCCGCCGGTGCGGGGGCGATCGGGTCGGGGACCGGCAGCTCGGTCACGGTCGCCTGCGGCGCCTCCCACTCGGGGGCGGCCAGGTCCGGGTCACCCGCAGGTGCGGTGTCGAGATCGTCGCCGTCCTCGGGCGATCCGTCGTCGAGGTCGGCGTGGCGCGGGGCGACGCCGTCCCGGCGTCCGAGCGCCCCGGACCGCGCCTCGACGGTGACGTCGCGCAGCGCCCGTCCGGTGCTGGCCACGCCGGCCCCGGTGCGGTGCAGCACGCCGGCCAGGCCGGCGCCGCTGACCAGGATGGCACCGGCGATGAGCAGGAAGACGGCGAGGATGTCGGCTCCGGCACGGGAGATGAGATGGGTGCAGACCCAGTACTCACCGGCGCCGAGGATGCCGCCGCGGGGCTTGACCGAGGCCACGTGCCACAGCGTGCCGGCGGCCGGTGCCCCCGGTCCGAGGCCGAGCGTGCCGGCGGTGAGCGCGAGCGTGATCGCGACCGTGAGACAGATCGTGCCCGCGCGCAGCGGCCGCGTCGGCGGGCGCAGCTCGCGAGCGAGGATGAGCGCGCCGCCGAGCACCAGTCCCGCCGGCATCACGTAGCCGAGCGCGCCGAGCAGGATCCGCATCGCGCTCACCGCGCCGTCGCCCAGGGCGCCGCCCGACCAGCCCACGTAGGCGACGCCGCCGAGGAAGATGCCGATCGCGATCAGCGCCAGCGCCAGGATGTCGATGTGATGGCTCTCCAGCGCCCGGCCAGGTCCCCCCCGCCCAAGGCTCGGGCGGCTGGCGAACGCCGAACGGCGCGCGCGGGGCGGCGGCTTGCGGCGGGTGGTGGTCGCCGCTTTGGCGCGCGTCCCGGAACGGGTCGGGGGCTTGGCGCGCTTCTTGGCGGCGGTGCGGGACTTCGTGGTGGCGGCCATCTGCTGGGTTTGAAGCTTCGACGCCGTCGACCTGCCTCCTGCTCGCCCTGAAGAGCCGCCGAAGAACGGCTCGGCGAGGCGGCCCCGGGGCCGTACCATGCGCCCGATGGCCGATTTCGACCGCCCCCCACGCGTGCTCGTCGTCGAGGACGATGACGCGATCGCCCAGGTGCTGCAGCGTTCGCTGCGGATGGAGGGCTACGAGGTGCGCCTCGCCGACGACGGTCCGGGCGCTCTGGAGGCCGTGCACGGCTTCCTGCCGGACCTGATGATCCTCGATCTCGGTCTGCCCGGTGGGATGGACGGTCTGGATGTCGCCCGCCAGCTGCGGGAGTCCGCCGACGACCTGCCGATCCTCGTGCTCACCGCGCGCGACGCCGTCGAATCGCGCGTCGAGGGCCTCGATTCCGGAGCCGACGACTACCTGGTCAAGCCCTTCGAACGCCAGGAGCTGCTCGCGCGGCTGCGGGCCCTGCTGCGCCGTCGCCCCCCACGGGGACAGGCCCACCTCGCCGTCGGGGATCTCACGCTCAACCCCGACACCCACGAGGTGGCGCGCGCTGAGCGGCCGGTCGAGCTCACCCAGCGTGAGTTCGAGCTGCTCGAGTATCTGATGCGCAACGAGCGGATCGTCATCTCCCGCCAGCGTCTGCTCGATGAGGTGTGGGGCTATGACCCGTTCTCGATGACGAATACGATCGAGGTGTTCGTATCCAACCTCCGGAGAAAGCTTGAAGCCGACGGGGAGCCTCGGCTCCTACATACGATCCGCGGCGCGGGGTACGTTCTCCGCGTATAGGTCGGTCCCGATCCGCTGGCGGTTGGCGGGTGGTTCGGCGGCGCTGACGTTCATCATCCTCGCGAGCTTCGCGGTGATCGTGGGCGCGCTCACCAACCGTCAGGTGCGCAGTCAGTTCGACGCCCAGCTGGGCCAGACGGTGAACCGGCTGATCGCCAAGGACCTCGATCACAAGCTCACCGTCGTCGGCCCGACGGCCAACTGCGACGAGCAGTCCCTCGCGCAGTTCGCGCTCTCCGAGCACGCCTACATCCGCGTCTTCTCCTCCATGGGCACGCTGCTGTGCACCCAGAGCGGCGCCCGGGGGCGCCGGACCCCGCTGCAGACCCAGCTCTTCAACATCGATCCCGGCGCCCATCGCGCGCCCTTCGACGAGGCCGGCTACCGGGTGATCGTGCGCACCCAGATCCCGGCCTACCGCCCGCGCGGCACCCACATCACGCTGCTCTACGCCCAGCCGCTGTCGGACATCGACCCGACGCTCGCGCGGGTGCAGGCGCTGCTGCTGCTCGGGGTGCTCGGCGGCGCCGTGCTCGCACTGCTCGCCGGGCTGTTCGTCTCTGACCGGGCGATGGCCCCGATCAAGGAGCTCACGAGCGCCGCCCGGGAGATCGGGCGCACCGCGGACACGACCCGGCGCATCCCCCACCCCGAGGCCGAGGACGAGATCGCGGTGCTCGCCCGCACGCTGGAGGGGATGCTGGGGGCGCTGGACGCGTCGCGGACGCGCACCCAGCGGCTGCTGGACCGCCAGCGCGAGTTCGTCGCCGACGCCTCCCACGAGCTGCGCACCCCGCTGACGAGCGTGCTCGCCAACCTCGAGATCCTCACCGAGGAGCTCGAGGGCCAGCCCGCGGAGACCGCCGAGGCGGCGCTGCGCTCGACGCGGCGGATGCGCCGGCTGGTCGGCGACCTGCTGCTGCTCGCCCGCGCCGACGCGGCTCGCTCCCAGCCCCACCGGCCGACCGACCTCGGGCAGGTCCTCGTCGAGGCATCAGCCGAGCTCGGGCCGATGTCCGAGGATCACGAGCTCGTGATCGACGCGGGGGCGGCGCCGGTGATCGGCGCCCGGGACGAGCTGCACCGCCTGATCCTCAACCTGCTGGAGAACGCGGTGCGTCACACGCCGCCGGGGACCCGGATCCACGCCGCCACCCGCAGCGGCGACGGGCAAGCGACGATCATCGTCGAGGACTCCGGTCCGGGGATCCCGTCCGAGCTCGCCCAACGGGTGTTCGAGCGCTTCGTGCGCGGCGGCGGCGACGGCGGGCGCGGGTCCGGCCTGGGACTCGCGATCGTGCGCTCGGTCACCGAGTCACACGGCGGCGAGGTCACGCTGGGGACCTCGACGCTGGGGGACGCTCACCATCCGGGGACCCGCTTTCTCATCGAGCTTCCGCTCGCCGGCGGCGACGCGGGCCGGGTGGCGGGGCCGG
>CAZZWJ010000123.1:0-8002 GCA_964657875.1 uncultured Solirubrobacteraceae bacterium | reverse complement strand
GCGCCCGGGGACGGCCGAGTCGCCGCGGCGCGGTGACCGTGAGCACGCGCGTGCAGCGGGCGGTGAGGAACGCCAGCGCCTGCGCGTGAGCGGACTGAAACGCGTCGAGCGCGAACCCCGGGCGGCGCACGTCGTTGACCCCGATGTACAGGCAGCCCAGGTCATAGGGGCCGTCGGGGTCGGCCGCACGCTGCAGAAAGCCGGGGATCTGCTGGTGCACCACCCCCGCGACGGTCGCGCCGTCGACCGCGTAGCCGGTGTAGGGGAGGCCGAGGCCGCGTGCGGTCCAGAGCGCCCAGGACTGCAGCGCGACGCCCCATTGCAGATCCCCGCCGGCGTTCGTGATCGAGTCGCCGAACGCGAGCACGCCGAGGTGGGGGGCGGTCTCAGCCAACGCCCGAGCGATCGTATCGGCGCCGTGGGGTTCTGAAAAAACGGTCGTGCATACGATTGCGCGGGCGATTCCTGCTAGGAACCCGATGATGTCCGACGTCACCGCCCCGCCCTGCGACGGCCGCGACGACATCGTCCGCTCCGTCGCCGATCTCGCCGACCGGCTTCCCGAGGCGCTGGCGCCGCTCGCGCGGGTCGCCTACAACTACCGCTGGTGCTGGCAGCCGGGCGCCGCGGAGCTCTTTCGCGAGCTGGACCCCGAGCGCTTCGACGGCTGTGGTCAGAACCCCGTGCGCCTGCTCGGCGAGCTCAGCTCCCGGACGCTCGCCGCTCACGCCCGCGACGCGTCGATCGTCGCCCGCGCCGTCGAGCTCGAGTCCGTGATCGGCGAGGATCTCGCACGCCCCGGGGCCGCCGGCCCCACGACCGCCGAGCGGCCGGTCGCGTTTCTGTGCTCGGAGTACGGCGTCCATGTGTCGCTGCCGGTCTACTCGGGTGGGCTCGGCGCCCTGGCCGGCGACATCCTCAAGGAGGCCTCCGATCGTGCGGTGGCGATGGTCGCCGTCGGGTTGATGTACCGCCGGGGCTACTTCCGCCAGCGCATCGATGCCTCCGGCTGGCAGCACGAGTACTGGCTGGAGACCGACCCCGAGCGCCTGCCCGCGGCACTGGTCACCGCCGGGGACGGCCGGCCGCTCACCGTGACGGTGCCGATCGGCGGGGCCGATGTGACCGCCCGCGTGTGGCGCGTCGACGTCGGGCGCATCCCGCTCTTCCTGCTCGACTCCGACTGCCCGGAGAACGGGCCGCTCGAGCGCTGGATCACCGGTCGCCTCTACGACGGCGATCCCCAGACGCGCCTGGCCCAGTACGCGCTGCTCGGCGTCGGCGGGATCCGCGCGCTGCGGGCGATGGGGATCGAGCCGGGGCTGATCCATCTCAACGAGGGCCACGCCGCGCTCGCGCCGCTGGAGCTCGGCCGCGTCGGGGTCGGGGACTCCGGCGGCGGCTTCACAGAGCTGCTGCAGCGCGCCCGCGTACGCACCGTGTTCACCACCCACACGCCGGTCCCGGCCGGCAACGACACGTACGCAGCGGCGGAGATCGAGACCGCGCTGGGTCGACTGGCGGGGCAGCTCGGTGTCGAGCTGGCGGACCTGATGGCCCTCGGTCGCGGCGCGCGGGACACCGATCCGGGGTCGCCGTTCGGGGTCACCCAGGCGGCCCTGCGTCTCAGCCGCGGCGCCAACGCGGTGAGCCGTCGCCACGGCGAGGTCGCCCGGGACATGTGGCGCGAGTCGCTGTGGCCCGAGCGCGAGGTCGGCGACGTCCCGATCGGCCACGTCACCAACGGCGTCCACGTCCCGACGTGGCTGGGTCCGGCGATGCGCGAGCTCTTCGATGCCCACCTCGGTCCCGACTGGCTGGAGCGACAGGCCGACCCCGAGCTGTGGGCGCGAGCGTGGCAGATCCCCGGCGACGCCCTCTGGGAGGCCCGCCGGCGGCAGCGCGCGGAGCTCGTGGAGTTCGTGCGGGGCCGCAGCGTCACCGACCGGCTGCAGCGCGGCGATCTGCGCGGCTACGTCGACGCCGCCGCCCGCGCGTTTGACGCCTCGGTGCTCACGATCGGCTTCGCCCGCCGCGTGGCGACCTACAAGCGCCTGGATCTGCTGATCCGCGACCCGGAGTGGACGCTGCGCCTGCTCGGCGGCGAGCGCCCCGTCCAGGTGGTGCTCGCCGGCAAGGCCCACCCGCGTGACGAGGACGCCAAGCGCGCGCTGCAGTCGCTGTTCGGGATGAAGGCGGCGCAGGTGATCGGCGAGCGGGTCGTGTTCCTCGACGACTACGACCTGGCGACCGGGGCGGCGCTCGTCCGCGGTTGCGACGTGTGGCTCAACGTCCCCCGCCCGCCGTTGGAGGCGAGCGGCACGAGCGGGATGAAGTCGGTCTTCAACGGCGGGCTGCAGCTGTCGGTGCTCGACGGCTGGTGGGCGGAGGCCCACGCCGCGGCGAGCGACGGGCGCGCGGCCAACGGCTGGGCGATCGCCGGCGAGGTCGACGCCGATCACCACGCCCAGGACGAGCGCCACGCCGCGTCGCTGCACGATCTGCTCGAGCACGACGTCGTCCCCGGCTTCTATGAGCGCGGTGATTCGATCTCGCCCGCCCCGCCCGAGCGGTGGCTGGACATGATCCGCAGCTCGCTGGCGACGCTCGGGCCGCGGTTCTGCGCGACGCGGATGGTCGCCGAGTACGCCGCGGGGCCCTACCGGCCGTGACCGAGCTCCTGCGCCGATCGGCCGTCGAGCTCGCGGCGCTCATCCGGGGGCGTGAGCTCTCCGCACGCGAGCTCGTGCAGGCGTCGCTGGACGCGATCGGTCGGCGCGATGGAAAGGTGCACGCGTTCACCCATGTCGCCGCCGAGTCGGCGCTCGCCGACGCCGACCGGATCGATGCCACCCGGTCGGCCGCCGACGCGGAGGAGCGTCCGTTCGCGGGGGTGCCGATCGCGGTCAAGGACAACCGCGCCGTCGCCGGCATGCCGCTGACGATGGGCAGCGACCTGTTCGGCGACCACGTGTCGCCCGCCGACGCCTTCGTGGTCCGGCGCCTGCGGGAGGCGGGGTTCGTGATCGTCGGCAAGACGGCGCTGCCCGAGTTCGGGATCCTCCCCACGACCGAGTCCCGTCGGGCGGGGCCGACCGGGAACCCGTGGGCGCTGGATCGCACCCCGGGGGGCTCGAGCGGCGGCTCGGCGGCGGCGGTGGCCGCGGGCATGGTCCCGATCGCCCACGGCAACGACGGCGGCGGCTCGATCCGGATCCCCGCGGCCTGCTGTGGCCTCGTCGGCCTCAAGCCCACCCGCGGCCGCGTATCCGTCGGCCCCGACGCCGGTCACTCGTTCCTGGTCAACGACGGCGTGCTCACCCGCGATGTGCGCGACAGCGCGGCGGTGCTCGACGTGCTCGCCGGGTACGAGGCCGGCGACGCGACCTGGGCGCCCCCGGTCTCAGCTCCGTTCCGGGCGGCTCTCGACCGCGACGCGACCGCCGGACCGCTGCGGCTCGCGCTCGTGCTGGAGCCCGCGCTCGCGGGCGCGGACGTCGATCCGGTGTCGCTGCGGGCGGCCCGCGACGCGGCGGGCCTGCTGGAGGGTCTCGGGCACTCGGTGAGTGAGATCCCGGCGCCGTGGGCGGGGCTGGATCTGTTGGACACGTTCACCGCCGCGTTCGGGCCGCTGAGCGCGACCGGCGTCGCCGCCGGGGCCCGTCTGCTTGGCCGCGAGCCCCGCGAGGACGATGTCGAGCCGCTCACCTGGCGGATGTATGAGCTCGCGCGTGGGCAGAGCACGCTCACCTACCTCCAGGCCCAGGCGGTGCTCGAGCAGACGGCCCGCCGGCTCGTGTCGTTCCTCCTGGACTACGACGCGGTGCTCACCCCGGCGCTCGGGATGCGGCCGGTGCCCACCGGCGAGATCCACGGGCGCGGACCCGATCCGCTGGAGCACTTCCGCCGCTCGGGTCACTTCACCCCGTACACGGCGATCGTCAACGTCACCGGACAGCCCGCGGTCTCGGTGCCGCTCTATCCGGGGGACGATGGTCTGCCGCTCGCCGTGCAGCTGATCGGGCCTCCGGCCGGGGAGGATGTGCTGCTGGGACTCGCCGCGCAGCTCGAGCGGGCACACCCGTGGAGCGGGCGTACGCCTGCTGACTTCACAGCCTCGTAGAATGGGCGCTCCGCCGCCCCGACCGGGGCGGTTTTCAGTGAGCGAACACCGAAGCGAAGGGATTCGACACACCCCATGGCCTATGTCATCGCGGAGCCGTGCATCGGCACCAAGGACAACTCGTGCGTCGAGGTCTGCCCAGTCGACTGCATCCACCCCACGCCCGACGAGCCCGACTACGGCAAGGTCGAGATGCTCTTCATCGACCCCGAGGAGTGCATCGACTGCGACGCCTGCGTCGAGGCGTGCCCGGTCGACGCCTGCTTCGCCGAGGATCAGCTGCCGGACGAGTGGCAGAAGTACGCCGCTCTGAACTCCGACTACTACAAGCGCTAGGCCGGTCGCGCTGCGCGGGGGGCCCGGTCGGGCGGTCGGCGGAGGCCGCCCGACTCGAGCCGATCCGGCCGTCAGGCCATCGGCAGCGACATGCCCGCGGGCTTGGGGGCCGCCGCGGGCGCGGGCGCCTGGAGCACCGGCAGCTCGACCGGGGACAGCGCGATCAGGCCGCGCGCACCCTGACGGATCGCCTGGGAGGCGGCATCGTCGGGGTTTGAGAAGACGAGCGGGAAGCCGGCGTCGGACTGCTCCCGGAGAGCCATCGTGAGCGGCACCTTGGCGATCAGCGGCACGTCGAGGTCGACCGCGAGCGATTCGCCGCCGCCCTCGCCGAAGATCTGAAAGCGCTCACCCGAAGGGGTGACGAAGCCGGACATGTTCTCCACGACCCCGCACACCTCGAGCTTGAGCTTGGTCGCCATCTCGGCCGACCGGGCGGCGACCTTCTGAGCCACCGGCTGGGGGGTGGTGACGATGAGGAACTTGGCCTGCGGCAGCAGCTGGGCGAGCGTCATCGAGACGTCGCCGGTGCCCGGGGGCAGGTCGATCAGCAGGTAGTCGAGGACGCCCCACTCGACATCCTCCAGAAACTGGGTGAGCGCCTTGTGCAGCATCGGGCCGCGCCACACGACGGCGGCGTCCTGCTCGACGAAGAAGCCGATCGACATCACCTTGATGCCGTCATGGGCCACGATCGGAACGAGCTTGTGATCGGCGGTGACCCGCGGGCGCTCGCCGCTGAGGCCGAGCATCCGCGGCTGTGAGTAGCCCCACACGTCCGCGTCGAGCACGCCGACGGTCTTGCCCTCGGCGGCGAGGGCGGCGGCCAGGTTGGCGGTGACGCTCGACTTGCCGACGCCGCCCTTGCCCGAGCCGATGCAGATGACGTTCGAGACCTGGGCCAGCGCGCCCTCGGGCAGCCCGCTCGGGCGACCCAGCTTGCGCTGAAGCCCCTGCTTCTCCTGATCGGAGAGCACGTCGAAGGACAGGTTGACCCCGATCACGCCCTCGACCCCGCGGACCGCCGTGTCGACACCGGTCTCGAAGTGACTGCGGATCGGACAGCCGGCGGTCGTCAGCGACACGACCACGTCCACCACACCGTTGGGGTGGACATCGATCGAACGCACCATCTCGAGTTCGACGATGTCGCGGCGCAGCTCGGGATCGATGACGGCGCGCAGCGCGTCTCTCACTTGGTCTGTCGTGGGCATGACGTTGATTGAAGCAGGTGTCCCGCCGGCCTCCGGTGCCTTCTCGCGTCCCCCGCCGCAGCGTGTCACCGTCGATACATCACGGCCCGGCGGGGACGTGCGGTGAGGGGTGCGATCAGCGGCCGCCGATCCGCCCCGCCGCGTAGGTGTACTCACGGGTGAGGGCGCGGAGACGGGAACCGGTGAGCGTTCGGGTCACGGCGCCGTGGCGCACCACCACCCGGCTCACCGGGCTGACGCTGAAGTAGGCCCTATCGGCGATCAGGTAGCCGGCGCGGTGGGCGTTGGCCTGGGCGGAGAGCTCGGTCATCGTCTCCGGTGCCCGGGAGACGGTGGCCGGCAGCGCGGCGATGATCGCCCGCACGACCCTGGCCGCGTGGTCGGAGGAGATCACGCCGTCGTAGGCGTTGGGGTACCAGACGGAGTCCGAGATGCCGCGCACGAGCAGCCACGGGACGCCGAGCTGGGAGTTCGCGAACGCGAAGCCCGAGCCCTCGTTCTCCTCGGCGTCGGTCTCATAGAGCATGTTCTGCGCCCGGATCCAGGGCAGCGGCTCGGTCCACACGTCGGCCTGACCGATCACCCCCGCGATCACCTTGTTGGTCACCGAGCCGTGGGCCTTCGCCGAGCCGGTGGCGATCGACATCGGCGTCGAGCCGATCGCGTCGGACGCGTGCTCGCCGAGCGACACGAGCTCATGGGGGGCGGCGTAGGCGAGCACGTAGGGGAGGTTGTGCGCGGTGGTGGCGGGGCCCTCGCCGTAGTGGCGGGCGGTGCCGGGGGTCGGGTTGGTCTGTCCGTGGCCGTTGAGCACGGCGCCGCGGATGTCCGACGCCCCCGTCGTGTTCATCTGCTCACCGTCGTAGGGCTGCTGGTCGCCGCCCAGGTAGTAGTGCATCTCCGACTTGTCCACGACGAAGCCCGAGAGCACGACGTCGCCGACGTGCACCTCGTTGTTCTGATCCCCCGCGGTTCCCTCAAACAGGGTCGCCCGGGGATGAAACGTCGTGTCGAGCAGGTAGGTCGACAGCTCGGCGGTCTCGTTCGCCTCCCCGCCCGCGACGTCGACCACGGGTCGGCCCGCGATCGTGCCGGTGTAGAAGCGGTAGCCGTCGATCACGCGGTGGCCGGTCACGTGCATCTCACCGAGGATCGCCGCCTGCTCGGGGCCGAACGCGTTGACGATCCCGACCGGCCGCGCGAACTCGGGTCCCCCATCCCCGGTGGGCGAGTGAACCGACCGGGTGCGGTGAAGCGCCGCCGCCCGGACGTGGAGGTGGGTGGCGACGAGCGCCACCACGACCACGGCGACGAGCCCGACGGCGGCGCCGCCCAGACGGGTCGTCAGAGCGCGGGAGCTCATGTCCGGTGTCGCCGCTCGCCGCCGCTCAGGCCGGCGGCGTCATCGCGGCGGTGATCTCGGCGTCCTCGGAGACGAGCGTCGGCGCCGCATCGCCCTCGGCGGCGACCGACCGGCGGGCGAGCAGGAAGTAGGAGACGCCCCCGAACAGCGCCCCCATGAAGACGCTGAAGTCGGCACCACCTGACGCGTTGGTGAGCGGGCTGGTCCAGAAGGGGTAGGCCGACAGGAACGAGGCGGCCGCGGCCATGCCGATCCCCATCGCGACCAGCCCCTGCCAGTGCACGCCGTTGCGGCGCCAGTAGATCCCGGGTCGGGCGTCGAGCAGCGCCCGTGAGTCATAGCGCCCGCGGCGCAGGAAGTAGTCGACGAGGTAGATCGCCACCCAGGGGGAGATCCAGATCAGCATCAGCAGCACGAAGTCGGTGACGAACGAGTTGAAGCCCGTGGAGAAGATGGTGAACGCGGTGAGGCCACCGGCCACGGCGGTGTCGAGCAGCACGCACTGCCAGCGTTTGATCTTGGGGATGATCGCCTGCAGGGTGAGGCCGGAGGAGTAGAGGTCGATCGAGTTGATCGCGAACAGCTGCGCGATGACGAAGATCAGGTAGGGCCAGATGAACCAGCTGGCGAACGCCGCCGGAAGTCCGGACACCGCGCCACCGCCACCGCTCGCGACGGCCGGGATCGTGAACAGCGCCGCCCCGAGCAGCGACAGCAGGGTGGAGGGGATGTAGCCGCCGATCGCCACCGACCAGACGATCTTCTTGGTGCTGGCGTCGGGCGCCAGGTAGCGGGAGAAGTCGTTGGCGTTCATCGGCCACCCGTACCCGCCGGCCGACAGGATCACGGCGAGCGCCGCGAACATGGCCTGCCAGCTGCCGTCGTGGCCGGCCCCGAGGTGGACCTTCCCGAGCGACAGGATCGTGAGGACGACGAACAGGATCACGAACGGGACCACCATCGCAC
>CAZZWJ010000122.1:0-8040 GCA_964657875.1 uncultured Solirubrobacteraceae bacterium | reverse complement strand
CGATCTCCGGCTTCGATTTCCAGGCACGGTGGCGCGCGGTCACCGGAGACACGCTGGGGATGCTCATCTACACCTCGGGCACGACCGGCGAGCCCAAGGGCGTCGAGTGGACCCACGACGCGATGATGGCCAACCTGCGCGGGTTCCATCAGCTCATCCCCGTGAGCCCGGGCGGACGGATCGTCTCCTACCTGCCGATGGCGCACCTCGCCGAGAGGTTCATGAGCCACCAGGGGATGATCGTCTACGGCCTCACCGTCACCAGTACGCCGAACCAGTCGCTGGCCGCGGCCCTCCGCGAGGTGCGTCCCACCCGCTTCTTCGGGGTGCCGCGCATCTACGAGAAGCTCGCCGAGCCCGCCCGGAAGCTCGCCGGGACCGACCGTGACGGCGCGCGACACGCACTCGGGTTCACCGACGCCGAGTACCTCGGCTCCTCGGCGGCGCCCGCGCGCGCCGACATCCTCGCCCTGTTCGGAGAGCTGGGGCTGGCGCTCGTCGAGAACTGGGGGATGACCGAGACGGGTATGACGCTCATCAACCCCCCCGACGCGATCAAGGTGGGCACCGTGGGCCGGCCGACACCCGGGGTGCAGGCGCGGTTGGCCGCCGACGGGGAGCTGATGATCCGAGGCCCGATCTTCACCCGGTATCGCGGCGATCCACAACGCACCCACGATGCGTTCGACGCCGACGGATGGCTGCATTCCGGCGACGTGGCCGCGGTCGACGAGGACGGCTACTTCAAGATCGTCGACCGCAAGAAGGACATCATCATCAACTCGGCGGGCAAGAACATGGCGCCCGTGTTCATCGAGTCCGCGATCAAGCAGCAGTCGCCGATGATCGGCTACATCGCGGCGATCGGCGATGCCCGCAAGTACGTGACCGCGCTGCTCACCCTCGATGAGGAGCAGCTGGCCGCCTTCGCCGCCGCCCACGGACTCACCGGCGACCACGCCGAGCTCACCCGTGCGCCGGAGGTTCTCGCCGAGATCACCCGCGCGATCGACGCCGCCAACACGCATCTCTCCCGCGTGGAGCAGATCAAGCGGTTCCGCATCGTCCCCGAGCCGTGGGTTCCCGGGACCGAGCTCGTCACGGCTTCGATGAAGCTGCGGCGGCGGGCGATCAACGAGCGCTACGCCGCCGAGATCGACGCGCTCTACGACGAGACGGCGGTCAGCGTCTGACGCGAAGCGGCCGCGCCGGCTCGATCCCCGCGGTCCGCCGCGCGCTCTGGAGGAAGCGCGGGACCAACTCGGGATCGGCGTAATAGGGGTCCCCCACCCCGGCGACCGCGCGACGGTGGGAGTGCTCGTAGAGCGCCGCGAGCTTGTACGTGGCGAGGGTCTCATACCAGTCCAGATCATCCAGCTCACGTCCGGTCCGATCGGCGTAGCGGCGCGCCAGCTCGTCGCGGGTCGGATAGCCGTCCTCCAGCAGGGCGAGGCCGAAGTCCTGGGTCGGGGTGCGCGGCTCGCCGGGCTGCGGGTAGGAGGCCAGGAAGTAGCCGACGTCGAGCAGCGGGTCCCCGAGGGTGGCCAGCTCCCAGTCCAGGACGGCAAGCACCCGCCCGGGGCCGGTGGAGGCGAGCATGACGTTGCCCAGCCGGTAGTCGCTGTGCAGGATCGCGGCGCCGGACTCCGGGGGAACGTGCTCGCTCAGCCACGCGGCGACGTCGGCGAACCGGGGATCGACGGTTCCGGCCTCGTCGGCGACCAGGCGGCTCATCCGCTGCACGTGACGGGCGTTGAAACCCTCCGGGCGGCCGAAGTCCTCAAGGCCCCGGGCGCGCCAGTCGACCGCGTGCAGCGCGGCGAGCGTGTCGATCAGGTCCAGCGCGAGCTCACGACGGGTGCCCGGAGTCGCCAGCGGCTCGGGCGTGGCGTCGGTGAAGACGACACCCCGCATGTAGGACATGATGTAGAACGGGACGTCGAGCAGATCCCCGGGCGCGCCGACGGCGAGCACCTCCGGCACCGGGAACCCGGTGCCCGCGAGCGCGCCCATCAGTCTCGCCTCGCGCAGCACGTCGTTGGCTCCCCGGGGGATCGGGGGGGGTGGCGGGCGGCGGAACACGACCTCCCGGGAACCGTCGGTGACCAGGTAGGTGAGGTTGGCGTGTCCGTCGCCGACCGGCCGTGCCGTGACCGGACCGGCCGTGATTCCGTGACGGGCCAGGAACGCGGCCAGGCGCTCCAGGTCGGTCTCCGCCCAGTCCCAGATCACGCGCGACGCGCGGCGGCGAGGTGCTCCAGGTACTGCACCGGCCAGTGCGTCTCGAACTGCCCGCCACCCGGCTCACCGTCGATCTCGGCGCGACAGCCGGCCTCCATGATGGTCGTCCCGAACCGGTCACCGTGCGGCATCCGCACCATTCCGAAGGATTCGAACGCGAGCGTCGTCGTCGCGCCCTCGACGTCGAGGATCTCGGCGTCCAGGCGGGTGTGATCCATGACGTCGTCGTACTCGGCAGCCTGGCGCGTGAACCGGTCGATCGCCACCGGACGGCCGTCGCGCAGCACATACCCGTTGAAGCCCCACTCGCCCTCGGCGATCCAGATGAAGCCGTTGAGCGCCCGTCCCGACGGTGTATGGGCGAGCAGCCACTTCCAGTGTTGGGGATAGCCCCAGTTGCGTGGTCCCCACGAGTGATCGCGATGGGCGATGCGATCGAACTCGAGTGTGCGGCCATCGATCTCCAGGGTCCCGGTGACCTGTCCGGCCTGCTCGAAGCGATTCTGGGCGAACCACGAGGGCAGCCCTCCCGGATTCTGGCGATAGCTGAACGCGTCATGCAGGGCCTGGAAGTCGTAGTCGAGATGCACGCGCTCGGAGTCGTAGGTGAGGTGGGCGCTGCGGCGGACCTCCGGCTGGCGCAGGGTCAGGCCCGCGTCATCCCAGTCGTCGAAGTTCGCCTCGGGACCGACCTGGCCGAGGTGCTGCTCGACGATCGGCTCACGGTCGCCACCCCACACGCAGACGTTGTAGCCGCTGCGGCCGCGATGGTTGACGAACAGGTAGACCTGCATCGCGAGCTGCTCCTCGGGCACGATCAGGTTCCAGAACAACGAGTCGCGCATGCGCTGCCCGGCGGCGGGGCGGTGGCGCAGGTCGTCGGCGTCGGTGAACACCGCTTCCCCGGGGATCGCGAACCGGGCGAGGGACACGCCTACCGTCCGCTGAACTGCGGGTCGCGCTTCTCCCTGAAGGCGGCCAGCGCCTCGGGCATGTCCTCGCCGCGTGTGAGCAGCGCCTGGCCGCGGTTCTCGAGCTCCAGGGCCGCGGCGTAGGAGCCGATCTCCAGATTGGCCTGCATCGCGCGCTTGGAGAGCTGGACGCCTCCGGGCGAGTTGGCGGAGATCCTCCGGGCGAGCGCGAAGGCCTCGTCCAGCAGGTCGTCGGCCGCCACCACCTCGTTGACGAGGCCGATCCGCTCGGCTTCCTCGGCCTCCACGAACCGGCCCGTGTAACAGATCTCGGCGGCGCGACCGGGTCCGATCAGCCGGGTGAGCGTCCACGAGGAACCGAGCTCGCCGCAGGACAGCCCGATCTTGACGAACGCCGCGTTGAACCTGGTGGCCGGCGAGGCGAGCCGGATGTCGGCGCTGAGGGCGAGCGCCAGACCTCCACCCGCGGCCGCGCCGTTGACGGCGGCGATGACCGGGACCGGCAACCCGCGGATCGCCGCCAGGCCGCCGGTGGCGGTCTCCTGAAAGCGCAGGAACTCGCGGATCCCCATCTCGGTGATCTCGCTGATGCGGTCGAGGTCGTAGCCGGCACAGAACGCCCGGCCGGCGCCGGTGATGATCAGCGCGCGGAGTTCGAGATCGGACTTGAGCGCCTGGGGCACGGCCATCAGCTCATCGAACATCGTCATCGTCATGGCATTGAGCCGCTCCGGCCGGTTGAGCGTCAGCAACGCGATCCCGGGCTCGGGACGCTCGAGCGTCATCGTGGTGAGTTCGAGAGTGTCAAGTGCGGACATGTGCTTCTCCTCGGCCCCTGGGAACGCTGGTTTGCTCATCGGTCGGTGAACTGCGGCTCGCGTCGATCCATGAACGCGGCGAGCGCCTCGCGCATGTCGTCGGTGCGGGTGAGCAGCGCCTGGCCACGATTCTCCAACTCCAGCGCGGCCGCGTAGGAGGTGACCTCCATGTTGGACTGCAGCGCCCGCTTGGAGAGCTTGACCCCGCCCGGTGAGTTGGCGGCGATCCGGGCGGCGAGCTCGAGCGCCGCGGGCAGCAGCTCCTCGGCCGGGTAGACGTGGTTGAGCAGACCCACCCGTTCGGCCTCCTCGGCATCGACGAGACGGCCGCTGTAGATGATCTCGGCGGCGCGACCCGGGCCGGCCAGTCGCGGCATCAGCCACGAGGTCCCGAGGTCTCCCGCCGACAGGCCGATGCGCACGAACGCGGCGTTCAGGCGAGCGGTCGGCGACCCCAGGCGGATGTCGGCGGCGAGGGCGAGCGCCATCCCGCCACCGGTGGCCGGTCCGTTGACGGCGGCGATCACCGGCATCGGGGTCATCCGGATGGCGTGCATGGCCCGCGCGGCGAGCTCCTGCTGGCGCAGCATCCCCAGAGTTCCGAGACCGGCCAGATCCTCGGCGTCGTCGAGGTCGAAACCGGCACAGAAGGCGCGACCGGCACCGGTGATGACCACCGCGCGGATCTCAGGGCGGTCGCGCAGGTCGAGTCCCAGCTGTTCGAGCTCGGCGAACATCTCGTTGGTCTGCGCGTTGAGCCGCTGCGGACGGTCGAGCGTCACCAGCAGCGTCGAGGACGCGACCTCCTCCAAACGCATCGTCTCCGGCTGCTGCACGACGGTCTCTCCTCCTGCGCGGGCACGGTGCCTCGGCGAAGGGCACGTTAACAGACGTTCACTTCGGTGGATGGTGACCACGGGGCAGACGGGATGTGGCAATTCACAACGGGAATCTCCGACGGGCTGGCCGGGAGGGTGCACGTGCGCGACGATCGTCGCGTCGCCCGTATGCATGAGGAGAGAAACGCAATGACGCAGGCCGCCATCGCTCCCGCTGTCGGCACGTCGCCGGCGCAGGCGATCGAGCACGCGCTCGGCCAGGACACCCTGTGCGCCGCCTTTCAGGCGACCGTGGCCGCCAACCGCGACCGGATCGCCCTGCGCGCGCTCGGGGACGGCCCGGAGGACGGGATCACCTTCGCCGGGTACGCCGCGCGCGTCGCCCGGATCGCCGGCGGCCTCGCCGCGCTCGGGGTCGGCGCCGGTGACGCCGTGGGGCTGATGCTCACCAACCGTCCGGAGTTCTATCTCGTCGACACCGCCGTGATGCACCTCGCAGCGGCTCCGTTCTCGATCTACTTCACCAACCCGGTCGACCAGATCATCCCGCTCATGGAGAACTCCGGGGCGCGGGTGGTGATCGCCGAGCCGGAGTATGCGCTCACCCTGGCGGCGGTCCGTGATCAGATCGGCCGGCCCGAGCAGATCGTGGTCCTCGGCGAGGCGGCGGGCGCCGGCGATCTCACGCTCGCCGAGCTGGAGTCGCTGACGCCGCCGACCGGGTTCGACTTCGAAGCGGGGTGGCGCGCGGTGACCCCCGACACGATCGGGCTCATCATCTACACATCCGGTACGACCGGGGAGCCCAAGGGCGTGGAGTGGACGCACGGCGCGCTGCTGGCGAACACGCGCAACGTCCACACGCTCTCGCCGGCGAGCCCCCACGGCAAGGTGATCTCCTACCTGCCGATGGCGCATCTGTTCGAGCGCTGGTTCAGCCACTACGGTCAGATCGGACTCGGCTTCACCGTCACGTGCGTGGGTGACGCCAAGCGTCTGGCCGAGGGTCTGGCGGAGGCGATCCCGACCCGGTTCATCGCGGTTCCGCGCGTCTATGAGAAGCTCGCCGCAGGCGCTCAGGCGCTCCTCGACGGTGGCTGCACGCCGGAGCAGGCACGGGAGCGGCTCGGGCTCGGCGACATCGAGTGGGTCGGCTCGGCGGCGGCACCGGCGCGCGAGGACACCCTGCAGACATTCGCGCAGATGGGTCTCAACATCACCGAGATCTGGGGCATGTCGGAGACCGCGATGTCACTGAGCAACCCGGTCGTCGGCATCAAGATCGGGACCGTCGGCAAGCCGATGCCCGGCTTCGAGGCCAAGCTGCTCGACGACGGCGAGCTGTGCGTGCGCGGCCCGATCTTCCGCGGCTATCGCAACGACGCGGCGCGCACGCGTGAGTCCGTCGACTCAGAGGGGTGGATGCACTCCGGTGACATCGCCACGATCGATGCGGACGGCTACTACAGGATCGTCGATCGCAAGAAGGAGATCATCATCAACTCGGCGGGCAAGAACATCCCGCCGACGATGGTCGAGGCGGCGATCAAGTCCCGGTCCCCGCTGATCGCCCACGCGGTGGCGATCGGCGATCGCCGGCCCTACCTGACCGCGCTGATCGTGCTCGATGAGGAGCAGCTCGCACCTCTCGCCCAGTCGCTCGGACTCACCGGCTCGTTCGCGCAGCTGTCCAAGGCGCCGGAGATCCGTGAGCGGGTGGCCGGCATCATCGACCTCGCCAACCAGTCGCTGGCCCGCATCGAACAGGTCAAGAGGTTCACCATCCTCCCCGACAACTGGACGATCGGCAGCGATGAGATCACGCCGTCCCAGAAGCTCAAGCGGCGCAACATCCTCGCCCGCTACGAGACCGAGATCGCGGCGCTCTACGCCCCCTGACGCCGCGCCGTCAGGGCGGGGTTGGAAAACCCCACAGATTTCTGCGGCGGAGCCGGCGCCGTCACACGGTGGGCCTGCCTATGTTCGACTGCCTGGCGGCGGTGTCATCTGAGCCGCACGAGATCTCGAAAGGCGGTAGCCCCGTGGAGTGGACCAGCGTTCCCCCCGAAGTCGACCAGTTGATCACCGAGATCGACGCCTTCATCGATGCCGAGCTCGTGCCGCTGCAGGAGGCCAACATCGAGCTCTTCGACCATCGGCGCGAGTTCACCCGCACCGACGTCGAGCGGGGCGGCATTCCCACCGTGCGGTGGCGCGAACTGCTCGCCGAGGCGCGGCGGCTGTCGATCGCAGCGGGTTTCTACAAGTATCCGTTTCCCGAGGCACTGGGCGGTCAGAACGGCTCGAACCTGTCGATGGCGATCATCCGCGAGCACCTGGCGCGACGCGGTCCCGGCCTGCACGCCGAGCTCTCACACGAGGCATCGGTGGTGGCCAACGAGCCACTCGCGCTGGTGCTGCACGAGTACGGCACCCAGGAGCAGAAGGAGCGCTACCTGCAGCCGCTCGTCAACGGTGAGATCTCGCTCGCCTTCGGGCTCACCGAGCCCAACCACGGCTCTGACGCGACGTGGCTGGAGAGCACCGCGCGACGCGACGGCGGCGATTGGGTGATCAACGGCGCCAAGCGCTTCAACAGCGTGATGGACGTCTCAGCCGCCAACATCGTGTTCGCCCGCACGTCGGGCCAGGATGGCAAGGCGGCCGGGATCTCGGCGTTCATGGTCCCCGCCGGGACGGCGGGAATGGAGGTGCCGTTCTACTGGTACTGCTTCAACATGCCCTCCGATCACGCCGAGACCACTCTCACCGATGTCCGGGTGCCGGCGAGCGCGATGCTCGGCGAGGAGGGTCGCGGCCTGGACTGCGCGCAGCTGTTCGTCCACGAGAACCGGATCCGGCAGGCGGCTTCGTCGCTGGGCGCGGCCCAGTTCTGCATCGATCGCTCCATCGCCTACGCCAAGGAGAGGTTGATCTTCGGCCAGCCGCTCGCCGACTACCAGGGCATCCAGTGGCAGCTCGTCGAATTGCAGACCGACGCCGAGTTCCTGCGCAACACGCTGCGCAAGACCGCGTGGGAGATGGATCAGGCCGGCGACGGCGCGTCGACCGAGGCGAAGACGTCGGTCTCGGACAAGGTCTCGATGGTCAACTACCGCGGCAACCAGCTCGCCTGCAACGCCGCCGACCGAGCGATCCAGGTGCACGGCGGCCTCGGCTACACCCGCCACGTGCCCTTCGAGCACATCT
>CAZZWJ010000121.1:0-8059 GCA_964657875.1 uncultured Solirubrobacteraceae bacterium | reverse complement strand
TGTGGTTCTGCACGAGGTCGCGCAGGGCGCCGGAGCGCTCGTAGTAGCCGGCCCGGGTGCCGATCCCGATGTCCTCGGAGGCGGTGATCTGCACCGAGTCGATGTAGTTGCGGTTCCAGACCGGCTCAAACAGGGCGTTGGCGAAGCGCATCGCCAGCAGGTTCTGCACCGTCTCCTTGCCCAGGTAATGGTCGATGCGGAAGATCTGAGACTCCTCGAAGACCTCGAGCAATTCGGCGTTCAGGCGCCGGGCCGACGCGAGGTCATAGCCGAACGGCTTCTCGATCACGATCCGCGTCTGGGCACCCTCGGAGCGGTTGAGACCGGCGGCGCCGAGCTTGCCGGCGACCAGCGGGAAGAACTCGGGCGCGGTCGACAGGTAGAAGACGCGGTCCAGCGCCCGGCCCGCCTGCGCATCGAACTCCGCCAGGGTGCGGGTGAGCTCCGTATAGATCTCGTCGTCGTCGAAGGACCCCTGCACGTAGCGGCTGTCGCGGACGAGGCCCTCGAGGACGGCCGGGTCGGGGCGCCGGCGTGAGTAGCGGGTGATCGCGTCGATCAGCGTGTCGCGGAAGTCCTCGTGCTCCTGATCTCGGCGGCCGACGCCGATCACCTCGAAGCGCTCCGGCAGCTGGCCCTCGTGCGCGAGGTTGTAGAGCGCCGGCAGCAGCTTGCGGTGTGCGAGGTCGCCGGTCGCGCCGAAGATCACGAGCGCCGTCGAGCTGACCGGGGTGCGCTCCAGACCCTCGGCCAGCGGGTTGTCCTCCAGCGTGAGGCCCAGCTCCAGGGCGCTCACCCTTCGCTCTGGCGCCCGCGCTTCTCCTCGATCCCGTCCAGCAGCTCGGTCATCGCTTCCTCGAACTGCTTGACGCCGGCCTCGAGCAGCTCGTCGGTGACGACCTTCAGGTCGATCCCGGCGTCTCGCAGTGCGGCCAGCGCGGGCTCGGGGTTGTGCTCGATCGTCGGGCCGCTGATGCGGCCGTGGTCGGCGACCGCGTCGAGCGTCGCGCGCGGCATCGTGTTGACGCAGTGGGGGCCGACGAGCTGCTCGACGTACATCGTGTCGCGGTAGGCATCGGTCTTCACGCTCGTCGAGGCCCACAGCGGGCGCTGCACGTGGGCGCCGGCGTGATGCAGCGGCTCCCAGCGCGGCCCGGAGAAGATCCGTTTGAAGCTGCGGTAGGCGTCCCGGGCGTTGGCGATCGCCGCGGTGCCCTTGAGATCCTCGTGGGCGGTCCCGTCCAGGCGCTTGTCGACGCTCGAGTCGATGCGCGAGACGAAGAAGCTCGCCACCGACGCGACATCGAGCGGGAGCTCGTCGTTGAGCCGCCGCTCCAGGCCGCTGATGTAGGCCTCGGCGACCCGCTCGTAGGCGTCAACCGCGAACAGCAGCGTCACGTTGATGTTGATGCCCTCATAGATCGCCTGCTCGATGGCGGGTAGTCCCTCGGGTGTTCCGGGGATCTTGATCATCACGTTGGGGCGGTTGACGCGCTTCCAGAAGTCACGGGCGCCGGCGATCGACTTCTCGCTGTCGTGGGCGAGGTCGGCGGCGACCTCGAGGGAGACGAAGCCGTCCTGGTGGCCGGACTCGTCCCAGAGCGCGCGCATCACGTCGCAGGCGTTCTGGACGTCGCGGATGGCGAGTGCCTCGTAGATCGCCTGGGCATCGAGGTCCTGCGCGAAGAGCTCCTTGAGCTGCTCGTCGTAGTCGTCGGATTCGAGGATCGCCTTCTCGAAGATCGACGGGTTGGAGGTCTCGCCGCGCAGCGACGACTCGGCGATGAGCCGCGCGAGCTCCCCGCCCTCCACCAGTGAGCGGCTGAGCAGATCGAGCCAGGGACTGGTGCCCGCCTCGGCGAGCGAACGGAGATTCGGGTTCACATCGGTGACTTCGGTGGTGCTCATGCGTGGCCTCCGTTGCGGGTGGGTTCTCCGTCGCCTGCATCGAGCATAGTCAGGCTCTCCCGGCCGCCCGGCGGTGACTTTCCGGTGAATTCGCAGCGGAATTTCGCACTCCGGCGCTCGTCCGTCGCGTCATCCGCACAGTCGGCGACAGCGCTCGTACTCGGCGCGGGGAACGACCCGCAGCGCGGCCACGGCATCGCCGAGCGCGACGAGTTCGATCTCGGTCCCTCGCAGCGCCGCCATCGTCCCCCAGCGCTCGCCGTGGACCGCGTCGACCGCCGCCAGTCCCAGGCGGGTGGCGAGCACGCGATCGAACGCGGTCGGTGTGCCCCCGCGCTGGACGTGGCCGAGCACCGTCGCCCGAGACTCGTGGCCCGTCCGCGAGGTGATCTCGCGCTCCAGGGCCTGGCCGACGCCGCCCAGCCGGGGATGGCCGAATTCGTCGACGTCCCCGGTGGCGAGGCTCATCGTGCCCTCGCGCGGCAGCGCGCCCTCGGCGGTGACGACGATGCAGTGGCGCAGCCCCCGCCGGTGGCGCTCGTCGATGACGGCGCAGATCTCCTCGATGTCGAACGGGATCTCCGGGATCAGGATCACGTGGGCTCCGCCGGCGAGCCCGCTGTGCAGGGCGATCCAGCCGGCGTGTCGCCCCATCACCTCGGCGATGAGCACGCGGTGATGGCTGGCGGCGGTCGTCTGCAGGCGGTCGATCGCGTCGGTGGCGATCTGCAGCGCGGTGTCGAAGCCGAAGGTCTGGTCGGTGGCCCCGAGGTCGTTGTCGATCGTCTTGGGCACGCCGACCACCGGGAGCCCGGAGGACGCCCACAGCCGATGCGCGGCGCCGAGCGTGTCCTCGCCACCGATCGCGATCAGGCCGTCCAGCGACCGGCGCGCCATCGTCGCCGCGATCAGCGCGGCGGCATCGTCGCGCTTGTCGGGGTTGGTCCGCGACGACCCGAGGATCGTCCCCCCGCGCGTGAGGATGTCGGCCACCGATTCGAGGTCCAACGGCCGCGCGTCGTCGTCGAGCACCCCCCGCCAGCCGTCGTGGAAGCCGACGAACTCGTCACCGTGGACGGCCACGCCCTGGCGCACGACCGCACGGATGACCGCGTTGAGTCCCGGGCAGTCGCCTCCCCCGGTGAGCAGCCCGATCCGCATCGCAGTCGCGATCCTACGCGCGGGCGCGGCGGAGAATCCGACGCCGGGATGCGCACTCTCGATACGGTCTCTCTCTCCGATGCCCCCGCTGCGCCGATCCCGCCCGCGTCTCTCCCGTTCCGCGCTGCTGACAGCGACGGCCGCGGGTGGCCTCGCCGGCGCCGCAATCGCGCAGCGCCGCTACCTGCGCGCGATCGCCGCCGACCCCGAGCTGCAGCGCCTCAGCCAGCCGCTGGGCGGGGTCGCGGTCGGCCCGATCGTCTCCGCCGACGGCACCCGGCTGCACGCCGAGCGCTTCGGCGGGGTCGGCGGGAGCGGGTCTCCGGCCACGCTCGTGCTCGCCCACGGTTGGACGGAGCGCATCGACTTCTGGGGGCAGATCATCCGGCGCCTCGCCGGACCCGAGCTGGCGGTGCTCGCCTACGACCTGCGTGGTCACGGGCAGAGCGAGCCGGCCGCCGATGGCGACTACGCGCTGGAGCGCTTCGGCGAGGATCTCGAGGCCGTGCTGCAGCACGTCACCTCCTCGGCGGAGCACACCGCCGTCGCCGGTCACTCGCTGGGCGCGATGTCGATCGCCGCCTGGGCCGCCGACTTCGACGTTCACGCTCGCGTCGGCGCGGCCGCGCTGCTCAACACCGGCCTGTCGGACCTGATCGGCGGCGCGCTCATCCTCGGCGAGATCGGGGCCCGCCTTGCCCCCGAGTGGCTGAGCAGTGCTGTGATGGGGTCCGGTCGGCCGCTGCTGCCCGTCTCCACCCCGCTCTCCCAGAGGCTGACCCGTCGCGTCGCGTTCGGTCCCGACGCCTCGACGGCGACGATCGCCTTCTATGAGCGGATGCTCCTGGAGACCGAGCCGTCGGCCCGCGCGGCGACCGGGATCGCGCTCTCCACGCTCGACCTGTCGGCCGCGGTCACCCGGATCACCGTCCCGGCGCTCGTGCTCGCCGGCGAGCAGGACCGTCTCACGCCGCCCGCCCACGCGCGGCGGATCCTGCAGGGCCTTCCCCATCCCGCGCACCCCGGGCTCGTGGTGCTCGCGCGGACCGGACACATGTCGCCGCTGGAGCGCCCCGACGAGGTCACCGGCGCACTGCGCACGCTGTTGGATCAGGCGGGCGTGGTTGCCGGGACGCCGTCGGAGACCGCTCGGTGAGTCCCTCCGGGCGCAACGTCTGCTACCCGCTCGCCGAGGACGCCGAGCTCGCGGAGGCGGTCGAGCCCGAACGACGCGCGTCCGCGGTCGCGTCGCTGGCGGCCCGGGAGCTCTCGATCCCGGCGGGCCGCTGGAGCGGGGACCCGGTCCTCAGTCAGAGCGGGATCGGCCTGCTCGTCCTCGAGGGCGTGCTCGTGCACCGGATCGGCATCGACGAGCGCTACGGCACCGAGCTGCTCGGCGAGGGCGACGTGCTGCGCGCCGTCGCCGGCGAGGCGGAGAGCTCGACCTTGAGCCTGTCGGCGAGCTGGGTGGTGCTCGAGCCGACTCGCCTGGCGGTGCTGGACGAGCGCTTCGTGCGCCAGCTCGCGGCGTTTCCGAGCCTCAGCGGCCGGCTGTTCGCACGCTCGGTCCTGCGCACCCGCCAGCTCGCGGTGAATCTGGCGATCGTCCATCAGGCGCGCGTCGACGTCCGCCTGCACATGCTGCTGTGGCATCTCGCCGGGCGCTGGGGGCGGGTGCGCGCCGACGGCGTCGTCGTCCCGCTGCACCTCACCCACACGATCCTCGCCGACCTCGTCGCCGCCCGCCGGCCCACCGTGTCCAGCGCCGTCTCCGAGCTCGCCCGGGCCGGACTCGTGCGCTCGGTGGCCGAGGGGTGGCTGCTCATCGGCGAGCCTCCGGGGGGCGTCGTGGCCGCCGATGCACCGGCGGCGCTCAGCGCCGCCCCCGCTCACTGAGCCCACTCGCCGCGCGGGTCAGCGCACCCCGAGCAGCACGTCGATGACGAGCTGATCCAGCCGCTCGTTGCCGTAGCCGCGCGCGCCCAGCGCGTCGAGCTCCAGGCCCTCCGCCTTGAGCGCCTCGGCGGTGTCCGCGGCCTCCGTAGACGGGGTTCCGAGGTCGGTGGCGCCCGCCGTCGCGAGCGCCTCCTGGACCTCGGGCAGCGCATCGAAGTGAGCGGCCTTCTCGGCAAGCGCCGTGTAGGTCGCGATGCAGCCGCGGGCGAAGTCCCACACCCCGTCGGCGTCCTCGGTCCGGTAGGCGTGGGCGTCGAAGTGCCGGGGACCGGCGTAGCCGGAGCGCTCCAGCAGCCGCACCAGGTGAAACGCCTCCTTCAGGTCCTCGGCGCCGAAGCGGAAGTCCTGGTCATAGCGACCCACGCGCTGGGCGTTCAGGTCGATGTGGAACAGCTTGCCCGCCCACAGCGCCTGACCGACGCCCTGGTGAAACGACAACCCGGCCATGTTCTCGTGCGCGAACTCGGGGTTGACGCCGACCATCTCGGGACGCTGGAGCATCGTGATGAAGTGCAGGGCGTGGCCGACCGTCGGCAGGAAGATGTCACCGCGCGGCTCGTTGGGCTTGGGCTCGATCGCGAAGCGCAGGTCGTACCCCTGCGCGACGACGTAGTCGCCGAGCGTGTCGATCGCCTCCGCGTAGCGGGCGAGCGCGTCGCGGGGATCCTTGGCGGTCTGCACCTCGGTCCCCTCACGTCCCCCCCAGAACACGTAGACCTCGGCCCCGAGCTCGGCGCCCAGGTCGATCGAGCGCATCGCCTTGCCGATCGCGGCCCGGCGGACCCGGCGGTCCCCCGAGGTGAACGCGCCGTCCTTGAACGCCGGGTGGCTGAACAGGTTCGTCGTCGCCATCCCGACGCCGAGACCGGTCTGCGCGAGCGCGTCCTTGAAGCGGGCGACGATCCGGTCACGCTCGGGCGCCGGGGTGCCCCAGGGGATGAGATCGTCGTCGTGCAGCGAGACGCCCCAGGCGCCGATCTCGGCGAGGCGGTGGACGGAGTCCACGGGGTCGACGGGGGCGCGGACGGGCTCGCCGAAGGGGTCGCGGCCGGGGTTGCCAACCGTCCACAGGCCGAAGGTGAAGCGTGGTTGCATGTACGCAATGAAACACAATGGGCGCATGAGCGACGCGCGGGTGATCGGGATCGACGTCGGCACCTCGTCGACCAAGGGCGTCGCGGTCGACGCCCGCGGCGCGGTGATCGCCACCGCCCAGCGCGCCTATCCGGTGATGATGGACCGTCCCGGCTTCTCCGAGCAGGACCCCGAGCTCTGGTGGGAGGCGACCCGGGCGGTGCTGGATGAGCTCGGCGCCGGGGCAGCGGACGGGATCGGCCTGTCGGGTCAGATGCACGGGCTCGTCGCCCTCGGCGCCGATGACCGCCCGCTGCGTCCCGCGATCCTGTGGAACGACGGACGCAGCCAGCCGCAGGTCGACGCGCTGGTGGCCGAGGTGGGGGTGGCCCGCCTCGTGGAGCTGTCGGGCAACCGACCGCTCGCGGGCTTCACCGCGCCGAAGCTGAGCTGGCTGGCCGCCCACGAGCCCGAGGTGCTCGCGGCGACGCGCCGGATCATGCTGCCCAAGGACTACGTGCGCCTGCGGCTGTGCGGCGAGACGGCGACCGACGTGAGTGACGCCTCGGGCACGTTTCTGCTCGACGTCGCGCGGCGGGCGTGGAGTCCGGAGCTCTGCGAGCTGTTCGGCGTGGCCCCCGAGACGCTTCCGGCGCTGCTCGAGTCCCCCGAGGTGAGCGGCGAGACCGCGGACGGCGTCGTGGTGGCGGCCGGTGCCGGGGATCAGGCGGCGGGGGCGCTCGGCGTCGGGGTGCTCGACGGCGACGGACCGGCGTCGCTCGTGCTCGGCACCTCGGGGGTCATCTTCGCCGCCCAGGACGGCTACGCGCCCGACCCCGCGGGTCGACTGCACGCGTTCTGTCATGCGCTGCCCGGCCGCTGGCACGTGATGGGCGTGATCCTCGCCGCCGCCGGCGCACTCGCGTGGCTGGACGGGGCGATCGGCCACGGCGACGGGATCCCGGCGCTGCTTGAGGAGGCGGCGGCCTGGCCGCCGGGCTGTGAGGGGCTCGCGTTCGCGCCCTACCTGTCGGGTGAGCGGACCCCCCATCCCGACGCCGACGTCCGCGGCGCGTTCGTCGGCCTCGGGCTGCGCCACGACCGGGGCGCGATGACGCGGGCGGTGCTCGAGGGGGTCGCTCACGCACTGCGCGACGGGCTGGACCTGATCGCGGAGCTGAACCCCGCCCACCCTTTGCCGGCGAGCGCGCGGATCTCCGGCGGGGGTGCCCGCTCGGCGTTGTGGTGTGAGATCCTCGCCGCTGTGCTCGATCTGCCGCTGCAGGCCACCGCCTCCGCATCCGCCGGGGCCGCCTACGGGGCCGCCCTGCTCGGCGGCGTCGCCGGAGGCGTCTTCGCTGACGCGGGGGCCGCCGCCCAGGCGACGGTCACCGTCACCGGAGAGGTGACCCCCGACGCGCGGCTGGTGGAGGCATATGCCGCTCAGCGTGAGCGCTTCGCCGCCCTCTACCCGGCGCTGGCGACGTTGAAGGCGACGCCGTGACCGCGCTCTCGGGGCTTCCCCGGGCGACGCCCGACGCGCTCGCCGCCGCTCTCGACACGCTGCGCGATCGACTCGGTGGCGACCGGGTGCGCACCGGCGCCGACGACGTCGCCCAGCATGGCCGCGACGAGTCGTTTCACCCCCTCGCCGCGCCCGACGCCGTCGTGTGGCCGCGGTCGGTGGCCGAGGCGGCGACGATCGTCAGTGCCTGCGTCGCTCACCGCGTCGCGATCGTTCCTTTCGGGGCCGGCACCTCACTGGAGGGTCACATCTCCGCCCTCGCGGGCGGGATCTCGGTCGACATGCGTGAGTTGAACCAGATCGGGCGGCCGTCGCTGGAGAATCTCGACGTCGTCGTCGGCGCGGGCGTCACCCGCCGCGCGCTGGACGCGCGGCTGCGCCCCGAGGGCGTGTTCTTCTCCGTCGACCCCGGAGCCGACGCGACGCTCGGCGGGA
>CAZZWJ010000120.1:6622-8126 GCA_964657875.1 uncultured Solirubrobacteraceae bacterium | reverse complement strand
CTGGCCACCGCGGTGGCCACGCCGGGCTCCGGAGCCTTTCGCCACTACCTCACCGTCGGGCAGTTCGCGCGCCGCTTCGGCGCCGGTGACGCCCACATCCGCGCGGTGACCGGGGCGCTGCGCGCCGCCGGGCTCACGGTCGCGCCCGTCGCGGCCAACCATCTCACGCTGTCGGTGTCCGGAACCGCCGCCGAGGTCCAGGACGCCTTCGCCACCCGCCTGGACGCGGTGCGCCTCGCCGACGGCCGCCGGGCGTTCGCCGATCGTGCGGCGCCGACGCTCGCGGCCGGTCTGGCGCCGGACGTCGGCTCGATCGTGGGACTGAGCACCCTCGCGCGCCCGCAGTCGGGCGCGACGCGCGCCTCCCGACCCCGGCTCGGCGCCGGTCTCACGGGCGCCCCGAAGCCCGACGTGGCCACCGGCGGGCCGCAGCCGTGCGCCGCGGCGGTGACGGCATCGACGCTCGACGGCGGCTCCTACACCGCCGACGCGATCCAGAGCGCGTACAACTTCTCCGGCCTCTACGCGGCGGGGGCCAACGGCACCGGTCAGTCGGTGGCCGTGTTCGAGCTCGAGAAGGTCCGCGCCGCCGATCTCGCCGTCTATCAGGCGTGCTATGGCACCGCGGCGAAGATCTCCTACGTGAACGTCGGCCATCCGCAGTACGCCGGTGACGACGAGGAGTCCGCGCTGGATATCGAGCAGATCCTCGGCCTCGCCCCCGGGGCTCACATCATCGTCTATCAGTCGCAGGACACCGACCAGGCCGGGGTCGCCAACTACGCCCGGATCGTCTCCCAGGACCGGGCGAAGACCGTGTCGGTCTCCTGGGGTGCGTGTGAGCAGAAGATCACCGCCGACGGCAGCGATCTGAGCGTCATCCGCGCGGAGAACTCACTCTTTCAGGAGGCCGCCCTGCAGGGGCAGTCGATCCTGTCGGCGTCCGGGGACACGGGCTCGGCCGGCTGTCACCTGGACCTGCAGACCAACCACCTCGCCGTGCAGGACCCGTCCAGTCAGCCCTACGCGACCGGGGTCGGCGCGACCACCCTCTACTCCGACGCCAACGGGACGCTCGGGCTGTGGAACCCGACGGGCGCGACGGGGCCGCTGATGGAGTCGGTCTGGAACGACGGCTACGAGCATCCCACCGCCACCACCCGGGCCGCCGAGGCCACCGGCGGCGGCCTCTCCCGGCTGTGGGCGATGCCGCGCTACCAGCGCCGGGCGCCCGCAGCGCTCGGCGTCCACAACGCCGACTCGAGCAGCGGTCCGTGTCGCTCCAGCGCCGACTGCCGGGAGGTCCCCGACGTGTCCGCCGACGGCGATCCCCAGACCGGCTATCTCGTCTACGTCTCGGCCGGCGGTCAGCACGGCTGGGTCGCCGAGGGCGGGACGAGCGCCGCCGCGCCGCTGTGGGCGGCCCTCACCGCCGACACAGACGGGCTGGCGGCCTGCCGGGGGGCGAGCGTCGGCTTTGAGAACCCGTCGCTCTACACGCTGG
>CAZZWJ010000120.1:0-6612 GCA_964657875.1 uncultured Solirubrobacteraceae bacterium | reverse complement strand
GGCGACCGCCCCCGGCGATCTGCGCGACATCACCGCGGCCAGCCCGCTCACCGGTCGCGCCAACAACGACGCCACCGACACCAATCACGGCCTGTTCCCGGTGACCACCGGCTACGACATGACCACCGGCCTCGGCGTCCCCGACGGCGCGGCGCTCGGCGCCGGCCTGTGCGGACTCCGCGCGCCCGTCTACACGGTCGCGGTCCCGGCCCCCCGTCGCCGCTCGGCGGTCGTCCACACCCACTTCACCCTGCGGCTGCGCGGCACCGACTCCGGCCATGAGTCGCTGCGCTACCGCGCCCACGGCCTGCCGCGGGGACTGCGGATCTCCCGCCGCGGGGTCATCAGCGGCGTCCCGCGGCGCCCCGGTCACTCGACGGTCACCGTCACCGCGGTCGACCACGCGACCAACCGCGCGACGGTCCGGTTCGTCCTCTCGGTCCTCACGCCGCCGGCGCGGGTCTCCCGGGTGTCGTTGTCGGGCGTCGCCCGGCGGCGCCCCACGCTGGCGTTCACCGTGCGGCGCGGGCGCCGGGCGCCGGATCTGCGATCGCTCACCGTCCGGCTGCCCCGCGGGCTCACGGTGGGACGCCACCATGGCGGCGTTCACGTCCGCCATGGCCGCGGAGCGGTGCGGTTTGCGGAGCGGCGCGTCCGCGGCGGTCTCACGATCACGCTGCGCTCACCCCAGACGGAGGTCCGGGTGACCCTGGCGCGTCCGACGCTGTTCGCCTCCCGGGGCCTGGCGTCGACGGCCCGCTCGCACCGCCGCGCGAAGGTGACCGTACGCGTCGCGGTCACCGATCGCCGCCGGCGCCGCACCCGCCGCAGCTACCGGCTGCGGCTCGCGCACTAGCCCCGCAGCCCCCCGGCGGGTTCGGGGTCCCGTCACGTGTACGCAGATCGTGCGTATGCGCGCCCTAGCCGCGGCGGTCATCCGGCGTTATGCTGCCGCTCGGCTTCCGGGGGCGTCTCGATGTGCGGCCCGGCGATCAATCAAGCAACGGAGGGGAAATGGGGCTAACTGTGGGCGGGCCACGCACACGACTTCTGCGGTTCACGATCGCGGCCGCAGCCGCGGCTTCGCTCACCGGTCTCGCGGCCGCGCCGGCACTCGCCTCCGCGCCCCGCGTGCGCGTCCGGGGTGTGAGCCCGCTTCCCGACAACGCCCACGTGGCCGGTCGCTTCGCCGGGCGCGCGCGTCTGCACCTCGACATCGCGATGGCGTCGCGCGATCCGCTCGCCCTCGCGCGGTTCGCCAAGGCGGTCTCGACGCCGGGCAGCCGCGAGTACGGGCACTACCTCTCGGTGGCGCAGTTCCGCAGTCGCTTCGGGCCGACCGACGCCCACCTCGCGGCGGTGCGATCCGCGCTGAGGCGTGAGGGTCTGTCGGTCGGCACCGTGACGGCCAACGGGCTCACGCTTCCGGTCAGCGGCTCCGCGGGTCAGGTGCAGCGCGCGTTCTCGGTCTCGCTGGAGCGCGTGCGGACCGCCGGCGGTCGCATCGCCTACCGAAACCGGCAGGCACCGGCGGTGCCGGCCGCGGTCGCCCCCTGGGTCCAGGGCGTGCTCGGCTTGAGCGACGTCACCCCGGATCAGCCCGCCGGGATCGTCCACGTCAGCCAACATCGTCATCTGGGCGCGCTGCCGCTCGCCGCGCATGCGATCTCCCACGTGCCGACCAACGGCGGACCGCAGCCGATGTGTTCGGGGGCACTTGATCAACAGGCCAACAATGGCCTGACCGCCGATGAGATCGCCACCGCCTACGGGTTCTCGAGCTTCTACGGCGCGGGCAACCTCGGCCAGAATCAGAAGATCGCGCTCGTCGAGGAGCAGCCGTTCAACGCCACCGACATCGCGACCTACCAGGCGTGTTACGGGACCACCGCCGCGGTCAACACGATCAATGTCGCCGGCGGGCCTGCCGCCGGCGCGGACGACGGTGAGTCGGCGCTTGACATCGAGGTCGTGGCCGGGATGGCGCCCAAGGCGACGATCGACGTCTACCAGGGCCCCAACGGTCAGCCGGTGCCGATCCTGTCGGCGATCGTGTCGGCGAACACCGACAAGGTCATCTCAAGCTCCTACGGCATATGTGAGGCGCTCACCGGTGCCGCGACGATCGCGTCGGAGAACACGCTGCTGCAGGAGGCGGCGACGCAGGGCCAGTCGTTCTTCATCTCCTCGGGTGACAGCGGCTCCTCGATGTGCGCCCAGGCCGACCCGAGCAACACCGGGTTGTCGGTCATCGATCCGGGTGGTCAGCCGTTCGCCACCGGCGTCGGCGGGACTTCGCTCTATTCCAGCGCCAACGGCGGCTCGTACTACACGGCGGGGTCACCCGTGGCCCAGAGCGTGTGGAATGACGGCACCGTAGACAACGGCAACGGCGGCACCCGGCCGAGCGGCAGCGGTGGCGGCATCTCCAGCTCGTTCACGATGCCGACGTATCAGTCGAGCGCTCCGCTGTCGCTGGGCGTCCAGAACAACTCATCGTCGACGCCGTGTGGTGCGACGACGCTCTGCCGCGAGGTGCCTGACGTGTCGGCCGACGCGGATCCGAACACCGGCTACGTGGTCCTCAGCGATAACGGGCAGGGATCGAGCTGGAACGTCACGGGCGGAACGAGCGCCGCGGCGCCGCTGTGGGCATCGTTCGCGCTGCTCACCAACAACCTCGCGGCGTGCCGGGGCCTATCGCTCGGGTTCGTCAACCCGTCGCTCTACGCGATCGCGGGATCGACCTACAACAGCAACTTCCTCGACGTCAGCAACCCGAGTCCGTTCGACAGCAGCACTCAGTACGCCGGCACGAACGACGCGCTCGGGGTCAACGGCGGGAAGTTCCCGGTCACCACCGGCTATGACATGGCGACGGGCCTGGGGTCGATGACCCCGGCGCTCGCGCAGTCGCTGTGCGCGGCGCGGGCCCCCGTCTACACCGTGGCGGTGGCCAACCCCGGCACGGTGTCCGCCACCACCGGCGTCCCGGTCTCGATCCAGCTCCACGCCACCGACTCGGGCAACGCCGCGGTCGGCTACGCCGCCAGCGGTCTGCCCGCGGGCCTCGCCCTCGACCCGACGACCGGGGTCATCTCCGGCACCCCCACGACGGTGGGCGCATCGGCGGTCACCGTGAGCGCCACCGACGGCTACACGAACACCGGCTCGACGCAGTTCACGATCTCGGTCGCCGCTCCGGCGCCCCCGCCCAAGGTCAAGCCCAAGTCTTCGGGCAAGCCGAAGGCGAGCAAGCTCACGTTCACCGGGCTGACCAAGGGCAAGCCGGTGCTGTCGTTCAGCCTCTCCGGCGGCAACTCCAAGATTAAGTCGCTCGCCGTGAAGCTGCCCAAGGGGCTTAACTTCGCCAGGGCGGGCAAGCGCCTGACCTCCCACATCACGATCAAGGCCGGCCGCAAGACCGTGAAGTTCAAGGCGACGCTGCGTCGGGGGGTGCTCACGCTCAAGCTCAAGAAGACCGAGCGGCGGGTCACGGTCTCGGTCAGCCACCCGGCGATCGCGATCGTCCGCAAGGAGGCGCTCAAGATCAAGCACCGCAAAGTCAAGCGGCTCGTGATCGACATCTCGGCGACCAACACCAAGCACAAGACCAGCCATCAGGCGATCAGGCTGAGCAAGCTCAAATAGGGCGCCATCGGCGTGTCTATACTCACCGGCCCGCGCGGCCGGTAGCGCGGACCCGGACCCCGCCTTCGGGCGGGGTCTTCCTATGCCAGATCACGAGAACAGGTCTGATCGCCATGCCAAAGGACGTCATCCTCACCCCCCAGGGCCTCGCCGACCTCAAGGCGGAGCTTGATCATCTCGCGACGGCGCGCCGCCGCGAGGTCGCCGACCGCATCAAGGAGGCGCGCGAGTTCGGTGAGATCGCCGAGAACGCCGAGTACGACGACGCCAAGAACGAACAGGCGATGCTCGAGGCGCGCATCGCGACCCTCGAGGATCACCTGCGCTCGGCGACGGTCGTCGACGCCTCCGAGCTGGGCACCGATCTGGTGCGCGTCGGCTCGATCGTCCACGTCAAGGACGCCGAGGGCAAATCGAGCAAGTACACGATCGTCGGATCGGCCGAGGCCAACCCGGCCGAGATGAAGCTCTCCAACGAATCGCCGGTCGGCAAGGCGCTGCTCGGCCACAAGCGTGGCGAGGAGGTCCGGATCGTCACCCCCCGCGGCGAGCGCACGATGAAGATCACCAAGATCGACATCGGCGCCTGAAAAACGCCGGTGAGGCCGCCGACATTCCGCGACTGCCGGAGTCCGGGGGGTGCGTTGTTAGACTGAGGTATGGCCCCGACAGAGAGACCGGATTCATTCATCCGATTTGGCCTCGCTGCCGAATACGTGAGTGAGACGGCTGCCTCGGCGTCCCCTCAGACGCCCGAGCGTTGGTCAGCACTCTCAGGAGATCCACCCGAAAAGCCCATCCACCGACTCCGCCGACGCACACGCCACAACCCTTAGGAAGAGCATGTTCGAGCGATTCACAGAGCGAGCCCGCCAGGTGGTCGTCTTGGCCCAGGAAGAGGCTCGGACCCTCAAGCACAACTACATCGGCACCGAGCACATCCTGCTCGGCCTGCTGCGCGAGGAGGAGGGACTCGCCGCCCGGGTGCTCGAGTCACTCGACATCACGGTGGAGCGCGTCCGTGCCCAGGTCGTGCGGATCGTCGGTTCCGGCGAGGAGGTGACCTCGGGTCAGATCCCGTTCACCCCGCGCGCCAAGAAGGTGCTGGAGCTCGCGTTGCGTGAGGCGCTCAGCCTCGGGCACAACTACATCGGCACCGAGCACATCCTGCTCGGCCTCGTGCGGGAGAACGAAGGTGTCGCGGCGCGCATCCTGCTCGACTTCGATGCCGACTCCGAGAAGATCCGCAACGAGGTGATCCGGATGCTGTCCGGGCCCGGCAGCCGCACCCGCGGCGGCTCGGGGGCCACGGCTCCCGGCGCGGCCGGCACCGGCGAGGGCAAGAAGTCCTCCAAGCTGCTGGACCAGTTCGGTCGCAACCTCACCAAGCTCGCCTCCGAGGGCAAGCTCGACCCCGTCGTGGGCCGGGAGACCGAGATCGAGCGGATCATGCAGATCCTGTCGCGGCGGACCAAGAACAACCCGGTGCTCGTCGGGGAGCCCGGCGTCGGCAAGACCGCCGTCGTCGAGGGGCTCGCGCAGCGGATCACCAACGCCGACGTGCCGGAGCTGCTCAAGGGCAAGCAGATCTACACGCTTGACCTGGCGGCGCTCGTCGCCGGCTCCAAGTACCGCGGCGAGTTCGAGGAGCGCCTGAAGAAGGTGATGAAGGAGATCACCCAGCGCGGCGACATCATCCTGTTCATCGACGAGCTGCACAACCTGGTCGGTGCCGGCGCGGCCGAGGGTGCGATCGACGCGGCCTCGATCCTCAAGCCGGCCCTGGCCCGCGGCGAGCTGCAGACCGTCGGGGCGACGACCCTGGAGGAGTACCGCAAGTACCTGGAGCGTGACTCCGCGCTCGAGCGTCGCTTCCAGAAGATCGTCGTCGACCAGCCCTCCACCGAGGAGACCGTCCAGATCCTCAAGGGGCTGCGGGACCGCTACGAGCAGCACCACAAGGTGAACATCACCGACGAGGCGCTCGAGGCGTCGGCGGATCTCGCCGATCGCTACATCTCCGACCGGTTCCTGCCCGACAAGGCGATCGACCTCATCGACGAGGCCGCGTCGCGCATGCGGATCAAGTCGATGACCTCACCTCCGGTCTACCGCGAGCTCGAGGACGAGATCGAGGAGACCCGGCGGGCCAAGGAGGAGGCGATCGAGTCCCAGGAGTTCGAGAAGGCGGCCAACCTCCGAGACACGGAGCGGCGCCTGTCCCAGCGCAAGCGTGAGCTCGCCGATCAGTGGGAGGCCGGGGAATCGACCGAGCGTCCCTCGATCGGTGAGGAGGAGATCGCCGACATCGTCTCGATGTGGACCGGGATCCCCGTGTTCAAGCTCACCGAGGCCGAGACGGCGAAGCTCATGCGCATGGAGGAGGAGCTGCACAAGCGCGTCATCGGTCAGCACCCGGCCGTCGAGGTCATCTCCAAGGCGATCCGGCGCTCGCGGGCGGGCCTCAAGGACCCCAAGCGGCCGACCGGCTCGTTCATCTTCCTCGGCCCCTCGGGCGTCGGGAAGACCGAGCTGGCCCGGACGCTCGCCGAGTTCCTGTTCGGCGACGAGGACACGATGATCCGCATCGACATGTCGGAGTACATGGAGAAGCACGCGGTCTCGCGCCTGGTCGGCTCGCCTCCCGGCTACATCGGCTACGACGAGGGTGGTCAGCTCACCGAGGCGGTCCGCCGTAAGCCCTACAGCGTGCTGCTGCTCGACGAGATCGAGAAGGCGCATCCGGATGTGTTCAACATCCTGCTGCAGATCCTCGAGGACGGGCGTCTCACCGATGCCCAGGGCCGCACGGTCGACTTCCGCCACACGATCGTGATCATGACCTCGAACATCGGGGCCTCGGAGATCGCCCGCAACACCCCGCTGGGCTTTGCCGTCACCGAGGACGAGACCGGCATCACCTACGACGACATGAAGAACCGGATCATGGGCGAGCTCAAG
>CAZZWJ010000119.1:0-8189 GCA_964657875.1 uncultured Solirubrobacteraceae bacterium | reverse complement strand
CCGATCTGGCCCTCGTCGCGCGCATCCCGCACGGCGAGCTCGGCGAGCACCTCGCCGACCGCCACCCCCCGCTCGTCGGCGCGGCGCTCGGCGCGAGCCTCGGCGGAGGCGGTGAGGAACACCTTGCACTCGGCGGCGGGCCAGACGACGGTGCCGATGTCACGGCCCTCGGCGACCCAGTCGCCGGAGCCGAGCAGCAGCCGCTGCTGGGCGACCATCGCCTCGCGGACCGCCGGGTCGGCGGCGACGACCGACGCGGCCTCGGACACGTCGGCGTCTCGAATCAACGAGGTCACCGCCTCGCCGTCGAGCATCACCTCGCCGTCGGGGAGCAGTTCGATCGAGACGATCGGGGCCAGCGCCGCGGCCGCCACCCCCCGGCGCAGTGACGCGAGCGCCACCGTCCGGTACATCGCGCCGCTGTCGAGGTACGTGAACCCGAGCCGGACGGCGAGCGCGCGGGCGACCGTCGACTTGCCCGCCCCCGCGGGTCCGTCGATCGCGACGACCATCAGCGCACCACCGCCGGCTCCACGACCGCTCCGGTCTTCCGCCACAGCGAGAAGAAGTCCGGGCAGGTCTTGGCCACCACGTCGGCATCCTGGATCTCGACCGCCACCCGGGTGGCGATCAACGAGAACGCCATCGCGATCCGGTGGTCGTCGTAGGTGGGCAGCGAGGCACTCACCGGCATCGCGGGATGGATGCGCAGGAAGTCGGGCCCCTCCTCGACGCGCACGCCGAGCCGGCGCAGGTTCTCGGCGGTGGCGCCGATGCGGTCGGACTCCTTGACGCGGGCGTGGCCGATCCCCTCGATCGTCGTCGGGCCGTCGGCGAACGGCGCGACGCAGGCGAGCGTCATGAACACGTCGGAGCTGTCACCCATGTGCACCTCCGCCCCCCGCAGCTGCGCCGGCCCGCGCAGCGTCAGCGGCGACGAGGCGACCACCTCACAACCCATCGCCACGAGATGGGAGACGAGCTCGATGTCGCCCTGCAGGGTGGCGTCCGAGTCGAGGCCGGGGAGCGTCACCGTGGTCGCGGTGAGCGCGGCGCTGGCCAGGAAGTAGGAGGCGGTGGAGACGTCGGGCTCGATCGCCAGGTCGGCCGGCTGATAGCCGCCGGGGGGGACCGCGAGCTCGCCGTCCCCGGGGGCCACGTCGACCCCGAAGGTGCGCATCATCTCGATCGTGAGTGCCAGGTAGGGCGCGCTCACGAGCGCCCCGAAGCGCAGCGTCGCGGGCGTCCGCGCGAACCGCGAGGCCATGAGCAGGCCGCTGAGGAACTGGCTGGAGACGGTCGCGTCGACGTCCACGCCCCCGCCGGTGAGCCCCTGTGCCGACACCGTGAGCGGCAGCGCCTCACCGTCGATCTCGGCACCCTGGGCGCGCAGTGCGGCGAGCACCGGGCCCAGCGGACGGCGACGCAGCTGCGGGTGGCCGTCGACGACGAACCGTCCGTGGCCGGCGGCGAGCATCGGCACGATGAAGCGCCCGACGGTCCCCGCCATCTCACAGTGCACCGCGGCGTCGCCGCGCGGCGCCCCGCCGATCCCGTGGACCTCGCAGACCGGTCGTGCGCCGTCGGTGGCGAACGTGACCGTCGCCCCGAGCGCCCGCAGCGCCCCGGCCATCGCCTCGGTGTCGTCGGCGACGAGTGGCGCGGTGAGCCGCGAGGGGCCATCCGCGACCCCGGCGAGCAGCAGCGCCCGGTTGGTGAGGCTCTTGGAACCGGGGACGTGCAGCTGCCAGTGGGCGGGCGGGGACCCGGGCGCGACGCGGACCCGATCCCCATCGGGTCTCATCCCGCCACCACCGTGAAGCCGAGGCCATCGATGAGTCCCGCGGCCCGGGCGGCGTCGGCCTCACCGGCGATCCACAGCGCGATCACGCCGTCGCGCATGTCACCGGCCGGCGAGAGGCGCATGTCGGCGATGTTCACGCCGGCGCGGCCGAGCTCCAGCGCGATCCGGGCCACGACGCCCGGCGAGTTGGGCACCGAGGCCCGCAGCTCATGGAGCTCCTCGCCGGCGAGCTGGGATTCGAGCAGCGCCCGGCGGTCGACGCCGGCGCGCTCGTTCCAGTCGGTGAGACCCGGCCCGTCGGCGGTCGCGAGCAGCGCCCGGACCTCGGAGAGCCGGGCGAGCGCCCCGTCGAGCTCGGCGACGAGCGCGTCGCGGTTGTCGAGGTAGATGTCGGTCCAGATCGAGCTCGGGGCGCCGGCGACGCGGGTGGCGTCGCGGAAGCTCGGGCCGCTCACGCGCAGGCGCTCACCGCCGGCGGCGAGGGTCTGGGCGGCCTGGGCGACGAGCACGTTGGCGAGCACGTGGGGAAGGTGGGAGACGGCGGCGAGCACGCGGTCGTGGGTGTCGGCGTCGATCGCGGCCGGGCGGGCGCCGATCGCCGACAGCAGCCGGTGCAGACGCTCATACAGCACGCCGGAGGTGTCCGGGCGGGGGGTGAGATACCAGGTCGCGCCCTCGAACAGGTCGGCCCGGGCGTGGGCGACCCCGGAGGTCTCCGCCCCGGCGAGCGGGTGGCCCCCGACGAACCGCGGATCGTCGATCCCGGCGACGATCGCCCGCTTGGTCGAGCCGACGTCGGTGACGACGCACCCCTGCGTCGGCGCCCCGGCGAGGGCGGCGGTGACGAGCCCGGGCAGCGCGGCCACCGGCGCGGCGCAGAAGACCACCTCGGCCGCGGCGACCGCGGCGGCGATGTCGTCACACGGCTGCCGGACCGCGCCGCGGGCGACGGCGACCGCCAGCGCGTCGGGCGACGGATCCCAGCCGCTCACCTCGGCGTGCAGGCGATCGGCGAGCGCGAGGCCCACCGACCCGCCGATCAACCCGACCCCGAGGACGGCGACCCGCATCGGCGGCGCGCTAGCGACGGGCGCGGCGCGCGCGCACCGCCTCGGCGAGGCCGTCGAGGATCTCGATCGTCGACTCCCAGCCGACGCAGCCGTCGGTGATCGACTGGCCGTAGACGAGCGGCGCGTCGGAGCCGAGGTCCTGGCGCCCGGCGACGAGGAAGGACTCGAGCATCACCCCGACGATCCGCTCACTTCCGGCGGCGAGCTGCTCGCCGACGACCCGGGCCACCTGCGATTGAAGCTCCGGGCGCTTGCCGGAGTTGTCGTGGGAGAGGTCGATCATCACCCGCTCGGGCAGGCCGCTCTTGGCCAGCCGGGCGCACGCCTGCGCGACCGAGTCGGCATCGTAGTTGGGCGCCCCGCGGCCGCCGCGCAGGATCACGTGACAATCGGAGTTGCCGGTCGTGTGCAGGATCGCGGCGCGACCGAGATCGTCGATGCCGGCGAAGGAGTGCGCCACCGCGGCGGCGCGGACGGCGTCGACGGCCACCTGGACGTCACCGTCGGTGCGGTTCTTGAAGCCGATCGGCATCGACAGGCCCGAGCCGAGCTGGCGGTGGACCTGGCTCTCGGTCGTGCGCGCGCCGATCGCGCCCCAGCAGACGGTGTCTGAGATGTACTGCGGGGTGATCGGGTCCAGGAACTCACAGCCGACCGGCAGCCCGAGCCCGAGCACCTGCACGAGCAGGTGCCGGGCCATCCGCAGCCCCGTGTTCACGTCCCCGGAGCCGTCGAGGTAGGGGTCGTTGATGAGACCCTTCCAGCCGATCGTGGTCCGTGGCTTCTCGAAGTAGACCCGCATCGCGATGCACAGGTCCTCGTCGTACTCACCGGCCTCCTGGGAGAGTCGCTCGGCGTACTCGTGGGTGGCCTCGACGTCGTGGACGCTGCACGGACCGACGACGACGAGCAGCCGGTCGTCATGACCGTCCAGCACTCCGCGGACGTCGGCGCGGCCGCGCAGCAGCACCTCGGCGTGGACGTCGGAGAGCGGGATCTCGGCCAGCACCTCGTGCGGCGTGGACAGCGGGTCGGTGGAGGCGATCCGCTGGTCGCGGATCCGGCCCGCCCGGGTCGGTCGGTCGATGCTCATCACCTGCTGTACCCCGCTACCGGGTTCGGGTTCCTCGTCTGCATGCTGGCTCATCGCCGGTACGTCCTCTCTGCACAGAATGGAAGTGGATGCTGGATGCGCCCCGGCCGCGGGGCTGCGGATCGATGACCGCGATCCGCCGGGGAGCCTTCCGGCGCTCGGTCTCCAGGTCTGCCGCGCGGCGGGCGGCGGACGGAATTACCGACCGAGCGCCTGGCGAAATCGCCAGGCGTCGAAGCGCACGTAGGACCAGACGGTGGCGGCGCCGAGGCCGCGGGTGATGAGGGTCTGATCGGACATGCTCGGATGAGTTCTACCAGACCGCGGTGGCGACGCGGTCAGGACTGGGTGATCGCGACGGTCCGGGCGCAGCTCGCGGCGATCCCGGCGGGCATGTTGTAGGTGCGCAGCTGCCAGCCGGTCCCGACCTGGGTGAAGAGCACCATCCGCATGTGGTTGTGGATGAGCAGCGCGGGGTTGAAGAACACCTCCGAGACGTTCAGGTCCATCGCGTCGGCGAGCTGACTCTGATACTGGTTGAGCGCCGCGACCGGGCCACAGCGCAGGATCGCCCGGCGGCCGCCGGCGAGCGCGACGGCGTCGAACAGGTGGTGGTTGATGACCCCTTCGGCCCGGGCGTGGGGGATCGCGACCTTCCAGCGGAACACGCGCCGGTAGGCGAACGGCGCGAGCGCGACGAGCAGCCCGACGAGGACGAGCGGCCCGGTCACCGACGCCACCCGGGAGGCGGTGGCCCCGCGGGCGACATCGGGCAGGCCGCTGAGCAGACGGAAGCCCCCGACGCCGGCGATCACGATCATCACCGCCGCGGGCTCCATCACGTAGCGGGGGACCGCCGACCAGCCGTGCAGCGCGAACAGGACCTCGACGACCAGCCAGAAGACCGCGAAGCCGAACAGGCCGAGCACCGCCACGTCGCGCCGGGGGATCGCGATCGCCACCCCGATCAGCGCCGCCGCCTGCATCGGCCACTCATACAGGCCCGCCCAGCGCCCGGCGACGCAGATCGGCTTGCTCACGTGGCAGGCCGTCGCCTTGCCGAGGTCGAGGTTCCCGGCCTGAAACAGCGACTTGGCCCAGATCGCGTCGGGGAGAAACCAGCAGACGGCGATGAGGACCCAACCGCCGAGCACGTAGGCGACGCTGCGCGGCAGGCGCCACATCATCCACAGGCCGTAGGCGCCGCTCATGAACCACACCTCGGGTCGGCCGAGCGCGGCGAGGAACAGCACCGCGTAGGCGAGGCGCGGGCGGCGGCTGAAGTGGGCGTCGATCGCGGCGAGCACGAGCGCGGTGTTGAGCTGGTCGGAGTTGGCGATCAGGGTGAGCTTGGGCAGCCCCTCGAGGCCGAGCACCCCGACCCCGGCGAGCAGCGCGCCGATCCAGGCGGCGGTGAGCAGCCACCGCGAGGCGCCCGGCCCGACCCCCGACAGCCGGTAGACGATCCGGGCGGCGAACACGCCCATCGCGAGCGTGCCGGCGGTGGAGGTGATCGACCACAGGTCCACCGATGTGCCGCCGAACAGGGCGAACGGGAGCGTGAACAGGAACGGCAGCGGCTTCCAGGACGGCGCGGCGTTGAGGTTGAGGTGGTGGCCGTGCACGATCTGCTCACCCCAGACCAGCCAGCCGAACGGGTCGAAGGAGGGGCGCATCCCGGTCGCGACGACGAACAGCGTCGAGACGGCGAGGACGGCGACGAGCGTGAGCAGCCACAGCCACCATGGCCACAGCCCGCGCGCGGGCCCGTCGTAGGGCTGCTCACGGCCGCCGGTGAGCCGGCCGCCGGACCGCGATCGCGATCGGGATCCCGACCGCAACCGCGATCGCGTGAGTGTGGGGCTAGGTGACGAGCTCACCCATCGCCCCCAGAAAGCGCCGGTTCTCGGCGTCGGTGCCGACGGTCACCCGCAGCGCCCCCGTCCGGCCGAGCGCCGAGCCGGCGCGCACGAGCACTCCGCGCTCACGCAGCCCGAGGATGATCTCGCCCTCGAGCTCGGGGTCGGGCAGATGGGTCCAGATGAAGTTCGTCTCGCAGTCGGCGACGTGGAGCCCGAGCCCTCGCAGGCCGTCGGTGAGCGCGATTCGAGCGGCGACGGTGTGGGAGACCCGGCGCTCGACCTCGTCCTGGTGGGCGAGCGCGACGGTGGCCGCCGCCTGGGCGGGGACCGACAGGAAGAACGGCTGGCGGATCTGGTCGATCGCGGCGCGCAGCTCCGTGGAGCCGCACAGCCCGTAGCCCGCGCGCAGACCCGCCAGCCCGTAGGCCTTGGAGAAGGTGCGCAGGATCATCAGGTTGGGGTGACGGCGCAGCAGCTGGATCGAGGCATAGGTGTCGCCGAGCGTGAGCGCGAACTCGCAGTAGGCCTCGTCGAGGATCACCGCGCAGTGACGCGGGACGCGGTCCAGGAACGCCTCGATCTCCTCGAGGCCGAGCTCCGTCGAGGTCGGGTTGTTGGGGTTGCAGACGATCACCAGCCGCGTGGAGACGGTGATCTCGGCGACCATCGCGTCGAGGTCGTGGCGCTCGCCGGCGTCGAGTGCGACTGGGACCGCCCGGGCGCCGCTGGTCGCCGCCAGCCGCGGGTACTCCGAGAACGACGGCCAGGCGTAGAGCAGCTCGGCGCCGGGCTCCAGCAGCACCTGGGCGGCGCCGTGCAGGATCTCACACGACCCGTTGCCGAGGATGATCCGCTCGGGCGCGATCCCGTAGCGGTCGGCGAGCGCCTCGCGCAGCGGCGCGTAGCCGGGGTCGGGGTAGCGGTTGACGCGGGTGAGCGCCGCCTGCGCGGCGGCCACCGCCTCCGGGTGGGGCGCGAACGGCGACTCGTTGGAGGCGAGCATCGCCATCTCGCCGCCGAGGTCATAGCCGGCCGCGAGCGGATAGGCGGGAATCGCGGCGATGTGGCCGCGGAACTCGATCGCCATCAGGCGGCGTGCGGGGTCGGGGGGTTCATTGTGCGGAGGTGAGGTCCTGGCGCAGGCTCTGCGCGGTGCCGAGGTAGACGTGCCGGGGCTCGTGGTCATCGTCGGCGTGGTAGTGGGCGAGCACCCGGATCACCGACTCCAGCGCGCCCGGAACCGGGATCTCCCGTGCGCACAGCAGCGGCACGCGGTCAAACCCCAGCCGCCGGGCGGCGACCGCCGGAAACTGGGCGTCGAGGTCGGGGGTGAGCGTGAAGATGCAGCTCACGAAATCGTCCACGGCGAGCTGGTTGCGCTCCATGAGGGCGCGGATGACCGCGTCGGTCGCCTCGAGGATCGCACCCTCGTTGTTGGCGTCGACGCTGTTGGCGCCTCGAAGCGCGAACAGACGCATACGGCGTTCATATTGGCAGGCGCTCACGACAAGCCGGAGCCCGGGGCGGCGGCGAGCGCTCCGCGCGCGGGCGCACCGGCGATCGTGGCCGACAGCTGCCACACGGTCGCGCAGCCGAAGCGGCGCTCGGAGACGGTGAGGCCGGCGAGCTGCGCCGACACCACGGCGGGCCGGGAACGGCAGTCGGCGAGCAGGAACCGCGCGCCGCTGTCGGCGACGAGCCTCCGGGCGGCGGCGGTGGCGAGTCGCCCGGCGAACAGCGCTTCGGTGAGCTGCTTGCGCGCCGCGCATCCCGGCTCTGACCACAGGCAGTTGCCGACGAACGTCGCCCGGCCGGTGAGACCCGGGACCGCGGCGCCGAGATAGTCGCCGCTGAGCACCCCGCCGGGGGTCCGGTCGACGTCCAGCGCGTGCAGCGCGCGGCTCTCGGCGGGGCGGATGTAGTCGGCGCTCGTGGCCTTGGGGTGGGTGAAGTCATGCGTCTCGGCGAGCGTGAGCACGGTGCCGGGGATCGTGAGCAGCGCGACGCCGAGGCCGGCGAGCAGCCGCACGCGCGGCAGTCGCCCGAGACCCGCGCGGTGGCCGCCGCGGACCGCGAGCACGCCCATCGCGATCGCCAGCCCGTTCACCGCGTGCTGGGGCGTCGCGCCCAGGGGGGTGAGCGCGAACAGCCACAGCAGGAGCGCCGCGGGCAGCCACACGCGCAGCGTGAGCTCGACGAAGTCCGCGGGCCGCCCGCGGTAGCCGAGCAGTGCGAAGACGAGCAGCGGCGCGGCGGCGCTGAGCGCCTCGATCGTGGAGAAGGCGTGGCGGGCGTGGGCCTGGCCCATCCGCCATACCGGGTCGACGTGCCCGAGGCCGAAGTAGTAGATGCACGGCAGC
>CAZZWJ010000118.1:0-8220 GCA_964657875.1 uncultured Solirubrobacteraceae bacterium | reverse complement strand
TGAGCGGACATGCCGGCCCCGAGGGCGGCGGCCATCGAGCCGCCCACGATCCCGTAGCAGCCGACGAGTCCATGGTCGATATCGATGACGTTCATCGAACCGGCTCGCCCCCCGCAGACCCCGGTCACGCGGCCGAGCATCTCGGCGACGAGCGGCCCCGGCTCGGTGCCCTTGGCCAGGGCGTGGCCATGACCGCGGTAGGTGCCCGCGACGTAGTCGTCGGGCTCCAGGCTCATGCAGACGCCGACCGCCACCGCCTCCTGGCCCGCATAGAGGTGAGTCGTGCCGTGGACCTCGCCGCGCAGGAACAGGCGATGGATCGCGGTCTCGAACTGGCGGATCAGCAGCATGCGGGCGTACCCGTCGAGATAAGCCCCCGGCGTGTGCTGCTCCGAGGCTTGGAGGCTGGCCATCCGATCTCCTGACGCGTGAGCTGACGGTACGTTACGATCGTATCGCAAACGATTGCAGTCCGTCGCCGAGGGAGACCCATGGCCGTCGAAATCCTCATGCCTCACCTATCTGACGCGATGGAGGAGGGCACCGTCGTCCAGTGGCTTGTCGCGGAGGGAGACCGGGTCGTCGAGGGCACCCCACTGGTCGAGGTCGAGACCGACAAGGCAACGGTCGTCTACGAGGCCGAGCAGGACGGCACGGTGCTGTCGCTGACGGTGCAGCCGGGACAGGACGTCGCGGTCGGTGCGGTCATCGCGCTCATCGGCGCACCCGGCGAAAGCGCTCCGGACGCCGTCGTCGCTTCCGCGGCACTCGCCGGGGTCGGCGGGGTCGCCGGGGTGACGAATGGCGGGGATGGGGCCGGTGACGGCGACGGGGCCGCCGCCACGCCGACGGCGGAGGTCGCGGTGGCGCCCTCGGCCGGGTTGTCCGCCGCCGACGCGTCTGGGACGACCTCTCCCGATGACCGGGCTACGGCCCCCCGGGTCAAGGCCTCGCCGCTCGCGCGCCGGATCGCTGCGCGACTCGGGGTCGACCTGGCCAGCCTCGTCGGCTCCGGACCGCACGGCCGCGTCATCCGCTCCGACGTCGAGGGCTCGATCACGGATGGCGGGTCGGCGTCACCGTCGACATCGCCCCACCCGGATGCCCCCGCCCGCGATGCCGCGTCCGTCCGCGACGCTGCGCCCGCCGGCGACGCCCACGGCGAGACCACACGGGAGTCCCTCAGCCGCTTGCAGCAGACGATCGCGCGGCGGATGGTTCAGTCGCGCACCACGGTGCCGGATTTCGAGCTGCGCTGTGAGGTCGACATGACCGCGACGGTCGCCCTGCGCGAGCAGATGCGAGGCGTCGTCGAGCGACCGCCGTCCTTCAACGACTTCATCGTCAAGGCCAGCGCGGTGGCCCTGCGCGAGTTCCCCCGCGTCAACGGCGCCTACCGCGAGGAGGCGTTTGAGCATTACGACCGCGTGAACGTCGGGATCGCGGTCGCCTCCGACGACGCACTCGTGGTGCCGACGATCTTCGACGCCGACACGCGGACGCTGTCTCAGATCGCCGCGGCTGCGCGGACGCTGGCCGCTCGGGTCCGCGATGGGTCGATCACCCCATCAGAGCTCTCGGGAGGCACCTTCTCGGTGTCCAACCTCGGCATGCATGGGATCGACAGCTTCTCGGCCGTCATCAATCCCCCGCAGGCGGCGATCCTCGCCGTCGGATCGCTCAAGCCCCGGCCCGTCGTGGATGGGGAGGGGGCGATCGTCGCCCGACCCACGGTGCAGCTCACCCTCGCCTGCGACCACCGCATCCTCTACGGCGCCGACGGCGCTCGCTTCCTCGGGCGCGTGCGCGACCTGCTCGAGCAGCCGCTCGGGATGCTCATCTGAGCACCCGCCGTCCCCGGACGCGGCGACCGGGCGAGCGGCTCAGCCGCGTGGCACCGAGGGGACGGCGCTGCCATCGCCATTGGGGGAAGCGGCGCCGGACAGGCGGGTGAGTCCGTCGTCGACGTCGACGTCCTCGGACACAAGTTCCAATCCCGAGGCCTCGGCCGCGATCGCGAGCAGCGCCGCGAAGTCGACATCGTCGCCCTTGAGGCCGGCCAGCCCCTGCACGATCTGCTCGGTGGCGGCCGCCAGCGGCATCGCGACGTTCATCTCCCGGGCGGCCTCGAAGCCGAGGTGGAAGTCCTTGAGCAGCAGGGCCGGGGTGAAGGTGGGGGTGAAGTCGAGGTTCACGTAGGCCGGGCTCTTGTACCGCGTGAACGGCGAGCCCATCACGCTGTCGTTGAGGAACTCCAGGAAGTCCGCACGGGATACGCCCCCCTTCTCGGCGAGCACCGTGATCTCCGCCAGGCACTGCGCGACCACCCCGAGCATCAGGTTGTGGCAGATCTTGACCAGCCGCGCGCGTTCGCCCTCACCGACGTAGGTGACCCCCCGACACAGGAGCTCGAGGTAGGGCCGGGCGAGTGCGAAGGCGTCGGTCGGGCCGGAGGCGACGATCGTCAGCCGACCGCTCGCCGCAACCTTGGGGTTGCCGCTCACCGGCGCCGCGAGCATCATCGTCCCGCGCGTCAGGGCCGCGGCCCGGATCTGCTCGGCGGCCGCCGGTGAGATCGTCGTGGAATCGACGATCAAGCCGGGCTGGATGCCCGGCCGGGAGAGCAGCCCGTCGGGCCCGGAGACCACCGACTCCACGTCGGCGGAGCCGGCCACCATCGTGAACACGATGTCGCGGTCGGCCAGATCGGCCGGTGCGTCGACGAGCATCGCGCCGCGCGCACCCAGGTCCTCGGCCTTCTCCCGGGTGCGGTTGTACACGGCGACCTCGTGCCCGGCGTCCAGCAGACGTCCGACGAGCGCATGTCCCATCCGCCCCACGCCGATCCAGCCCAGGCTCGGCATCTGATCCCCGTCCATTCGTGATCCTCCGGTGCAATCGTTTGCAAGAATGTAAATGAGCCGTTGCGAGCCGTCAAGCGCATCGTTATGCTGCAATCGTTTGCAAACGAGAGAGGATGGGCCGCGGATGGCGATTCACAGCTATGGCGTGATGGGTGTGGACTGGGAGGAGCGGGTGCGCTTCGACCGCCTGCGGGACGAGCGTCTGGCGCGGATCACCGGCCTGCTCGCGGAGTCGGAGCTCGGCGCGCTGCTGTGCTTCGACATGACGAACATCCGCTACATCACCGCCACCCACATCGGCACCTGGGCCGCCGACAAGCTCAACCGCTTCTGCCTGCTGCCCCAGGGCGATGAGCCGATCATGTGGGACTTCGGTTCGGCCGCCCGCCACCACCAGCTCTACAACCCGTGGCTCGGCGAGGGACGCTCACGTGCCGGCATCTCGACGCTGCGCGGTGCGATGGCGCCGGAGGCGGGCCGGGCGGAGGACGTCGCGCACAAGATCGCGGTCGAGCTCCGACAGCGGGGGCTGCTCGGCGAACCGGTGGGGGTCGACGCGATCGAGCCCGCGGTGCTGTTCGCACTCCAGGCCGAGGGCGTGCAGATCGTCGACGGCCAGCAGCTGATGCAGCAGGCGCGGGTGATCAAGACGCGTGATGAGATCACCCTGCTCAACACGGCCTGTGCGATGGTCGACGGTGCCTATGAGGAGCTCTACCGTGCGATGCGCCCCGGCTTTCGTGAGAACGACTGCGTCGCGCTCGTCAACCGGGTCCTCTATGAGATGGGCTCAGAGTTCGTGGAGGGTGTCAACGCGATCTCGGGTGAGCGGTGCAGCCCGCACCCCCACGTGTTCAGCGACCGGGCGCTGCGTCCCGGCGATCCGGCCTACTTCGACATCCTCCACAGCTACATGGGCTATCGCACGTGCTACTACCGCACCTTCGCGATCTCAAGCGCGTCCCGGCCCCTCGTGGACGCCTACAAACGATGCCGTTACTACCTGGATGCCGCGATCGCGCTGATCAAGCCGGGGGCGACGACGGGTGACGTGGTGTCGATCTGGCCCCGCGCCCAGGAGTTCGGCTTCCCCGACGAGGAGGCCGCCTTCGCCCTGCAGTTCGGGCACGGTGTCGGACTGTCGATCTGGGAGAAACCGGTGTTCAGCCGGCTCGTCTCCCTCGACCACCCCGAGGAGATCAAGGAGGGGATGGTGTTCGCGCTGGAGACCTTCTGGCCGGCCACCGACGGGTGGTCGGCGGCGCGCATCGAGGAGCAGCTCGTCGTCACCAAGGACGGGTGTCAGGTGATCACGCGCTTCCCCGCGGAGGATCTCGTGATCGCCGGAAAGCCCTACTTCACGGTCGGTGGCAGCCTCAATCTGAAACGCGACCCGCAGTCGAACGCCAACACCGAGCTCGATCACGATGCCCACGAGGCGACGCCACGCATCGGTGACTGACCCCCCCCGATGCATCAGTCAGGCGGCGGCCAGGTCGGGATCTCACCCCGGCCGGAGGGCAGCCGGATGTTCTTTGAGCGCACGAACTCGTGCAGGGTCTCGGCTGCGTTCTCCCGACCGAAGCCGCTGCCCTTCTGCCCGCCGAACGGGGAGCCGAGGAACGAGCGACGCATGTAGTTGTTGACGAACACCATGCCGACCTCCAGGCGCTGGGCGATCCGGTAGGCCCGGGCCTCGTCGGTGGTGCAGATCGCCGCGGTGAGGCCGTAGCGGGTGCCGTTGCAGATCTCGATCGCCTCGTCCTCGTCGGCGAAGGGCATGACACACGCGATCGGGCCGAAGATCTCCTCCTGGGCGACCGTCATCTCCGGCGTGACCCCCGTCAGCACCGTCGGCGCCACCCAGTACCCACCGCGCAGGCGCTCGGCCTGCGGCAGCTGTCCGCGGGCGCTGACGTGGGCGCCCTCGTCGAGCCCGGCCTGCAGCAGCGCGAGCACCTTGTCGCGTTGTACCGCATCGACCATCGGTCCGATGTCGGTGTCGGCGTTCAGTCCGTCGCCGACCACGAGCCGCTCGGTGGCCGCGGCGAAGCGCTCCACGAACGCATCGTGCAGCGACTCGTGGACGAGGATCCGCGCCGTCGAGGTGCACGCCTCCCCCTGGTTGTAGAACATGCCCTCCAGGACGACCGGGAGCGCATGGTCCAGGTCGGCGTCGTGCAGCACCATCACCGCGTTCTTGCCGCCGAGTTCCATGGTGGCGAAGGTGAGGTGCTCGGCGGCGCTGCGCAGCACCCGTTGACCCGTGACGGTCGCACCGGTGAACGTGATCCGGTCGACCCCCGGGTGAGCCGCCAACGCGGGCCCGGCCGCCGCCCCGGGTACCGCGTTGAGCACCCCGGGCGGCAGGACCTGATTGGCCAGCTCGACCAGACGCAGCACCGTCAACGGCGCCTGCTCCCCGGGCTTGAGCACGACGGTGTTCCCGGCGGCCAGTGCGGGGGCGCACTTCTTCGTGAAATGGACCGGCGGCCAGTTGAACGGCAGGATCGCCGCGACCACGCCGTAGGGCTCATAGAGGATCCGCGCCTCGATCGGCCCCTGATCGAGGATCTCTCCGTGCAGGGTGTCGGCGAGTCCCGCGAAGTAGTCATATCCGGCGTGACAGAAGGAGAGATCGAACCGCAGCGCGTCCCGGCGGGGCTTGCCGACCTCTCGCGCCTCCAGCTCGGCGAGCTCGTCCAGGTGGTCGCGGATGACGGCGGCCACCAGGCGCAGGAGGCGCCCGCGCTCACGGGGCGCGAGCGCCCGCCAGGCGCCGAACGCCCGCCGCGCGGCGGCCACCGCGGCGTCGACGAGCGCGTCGTCGCCGGCGACGACGCGGGCGAGCTCGCCGCCCGTCGCGGGCTCGATGACGGCGAACGTCGGCCGGTCATCCATGGGCACCCACGCGCCATCGATCCAGGCGCTCCAGGCTTCAGGCCTGTCGTCAGACCCCGGCGTTCCCGGCGATCCGGTTGCGCGATCGTTCAAGACGCCCCGCCCGTGCGGTCCCGGCGTGCGCTGAGGCGGTCGGCCATCCAGTCGGCGACGCGCGGGCGGTACGCATAGGGCATGTTGTTGCAGACGTGGGTGCCGTCCTCGTAGAGCACCCACTCGGCGTCGGGGATCGCTGCGGCGATGCGCTGGGTCTCGGTCCAGGCGATGACGCGATCCCGGGCGCCCGTCATCACCAGGCTGGGCACCGTCACCCGCTCGGCGACGCCGCTGAGATCGAGCTCGGCCGCCGCGCGCCGCGCCTCCGCGTCATCGGCGGCGGCGGTGTGAAAGCGGACGGTCTCGCGCGTGAGCTCGGGCATCGAGTCCCAGCCGGTCGAGAAGGCAAACGGGCCGCTGATCGACGCCAGGGCGCGGATCCGGGGCTCAAAGGCCGTGGCGCGGACGACGTAGTGGCCACCGAGGCTGACGCCGACGGCGCCGATTCGCTCCTGGTCCAGGGACGCGTCGTCGGCGAGCACGTCGAGGATCGCCTTCACGGCCGTCTCGTAGTCGGGCCGGATCGGCAACGCGAACCCGGTCTCCCCCTGGCCCGGCCCGTCGAGGGACACCGTCGCCATCCCCCGGTCCAGGAAGACCTGTTCCCAGTGAAAGAACTCCTCCTTGGTCGAGTCCAGGCCCGGGATGAGGACGACCAGGGCCGGCATGACATCGCTGTCGGTCGGGTGACGTAGGTTGGCGACGACCGTCTCGCCATGCAGGGGAGCCTCGATGCGACGGGCGCCGGTGCCCAACAGCGCATGCGCGCGACCCAGTGCGTCGACCGCGGCGATCGTGTTGGCGCGATGGCGTTCGGCGTCCAGTGTCCACACGAACTTCGAGAAGTGGTAGCCGATCGCGGCGCGCAGCCAGGCCTCACCGGCACTGCGCCGCCGCCCGGCGTCCTCGGCCCCGCCGGCCAACTGCGCGTGCGCCTGCGCCATCTCCGTCCAGGCCGGCAGCCACTCCTCCCAGCGCTCGACCGCCGCGGTCGTCCGCGTGAAGTCGTTGTAGTCGACGCCGTTGGCGATGAACCGCCCGGCCCAGTGGGCGGTTGCCGCCTGCACGCGCGCGTCAGCCACGGTGGCGTCTTTGCCCCACGGGGGATCGTCGCAACAGGCTGTCAGCCCTCGGTTCCGGGGAGCCGGTCGACCACGGCACGATGAAGTTTGGACTCTCCGCAGCGATCACCTCGGCCTCTCGTCGAGCATACTGCAAACGTTTGCGACAGGGGCCGTGGTTCGGGGGTGTCTGAGCTGCCCGCTCCTCTCAGGGACGCCCGTCAAACCAAACCCAGACCCGCTCAGTCACACCGCCATCTCGGCGGCGGCCCAGCCCGCTCCCGGTGTTCGTGGGACGCAGGCTGAGTCGCCGGGGGCCACTCCGCCGGCGATCAGCTGGTGGGGTGCAGCTCCTCGTAGAACACGGTCGAGAAGGTCCTCACCCCGTAACCGGTGATGTCTGACCGCGTGATGTTCTGCTGAGCGGGAGCGACGAGGTTGATGATCGGAACGCTGGCGTCGACCATTGCGTTGGCCTTCGCCACGAGCGCGTTGTATCTGGCTCCCGCAGGGAGCACCAGCGCCTTGTCGAGGATCTTGTTCAGGCCCGGGTTGGCGTAGGCGGTGTAGGCGTCGTTTCCGTAGGACGTGATATCGGAGTTGTACCCCGCCTCGAGGCTGTATCCCACGCTCGCCAGCGGACCGGTTGCATAGGCCACGTTGGACTGGTCCTTCAGTGCGCCTTCGAGGGCGTAGAGCTGGGTTTCGCTGTTGACGATCTTGATGCTCATCTTGACTCCGATCTTGGCCAGCTGGGCCTGCATGAGCTGCAGCAGTTGATTGACCGAGGCGTCGGTGACGGCTGCGTTGGAGAGGACCTGGATCGAGAACCCGTGGGGGTATCCGGCCTTGGCGAGCAGCTGCTTGGCCTTGGTCGGGTTGTACGCCGCCGCCTGGCCGGTACCGGTGGCCTGGGTCTGTCCGATGATTTTCGGGGCGGTTTCGTTGTCGGGTTGGGCGAAACCGTCGTAGACGGAGTTGGCGATGGCGGTGCGATCGATGCCGATGTTCAGAGCCTGGCGGACCAGCTTGTTGGCGAGCGGCTTGTATTTCTCGACCAGGTACCAGGATGCAACACTCGCGCCGAAGCCGAGCACGTTGGCGCTCACGCCTCCTGCACCCTTGGCTTTGACGAGGCTGGCGAAGGTGGCCCAGGGCACGCCGGAGGTGTGGTCAGCCGCGCCGCTCTGCACTTCCTCGACGGCGGTTTGGGCGTTGGAGACGGCCGTGATGTTGACGGTGGTGAAGTAGGGCTTCTTCCAGAAGCCCGGGTTGGCCTTGAGGGTGATCTTGCTGGA
>CAZZWJ010000117.1:0-8232 GCA_964657875.1 uncultured Solirubrobacteraceae bacterium | reverse complement strand
CAGACGCCGCGGTCGGGGCCGAGGGGCTCGTCGACGGGATCCTCGGCGGCGCCGCCTTCGCGGGGGCGCTGCCGGAGATCTCGGTGGCGACGCTGCGCGCCCAGCCGCCGGCGCTGCGCCGGCTGCTCGTGCAGCGCCTCGCCGACGCGGCGGCCGGTGGGTCCGCGCCCGGGGTCGCCCGCCGGGCCGAGGAGGTCGCCGCGCTGCCGCAGACCGGCGTGGCGGACCTCCACCTGCCCTACGGGGTGCGGGCCCGGGTACGCCGGGGGGTGATCCGCTTTGACCGCACCCCGCCCCCGCCGCACCGTCCGGCGCCCGGGTCGGGTGGACGGCTGCCTAGACTGCCGCGCATGAGCGCGGAGGCCACGAGCGGCGAGGACCCGGCGATCGGCAAGATCCTGGTGGGCCCCGAGGAACTCGTCCGCCGGGTCAGCGAACTCGCCGCGGAGATCAACCGCGACTACGCCGGTCGGGATCTGCTGCTGATCGGCGTGCTCAAGGGCGCGGTCTTCTTCGTCTCGGACCTGATGCGCCAGATCACCGTGCCGGTCGAGGTCGACTTCATGGCGGTCGCCTCCTACGGCTCGGCGACGCGTTCCTCGGGGGTCGTGCGGATCCTCAAGGACCTCGATGCCGCGATCGAGGGCCGCGACGTGCTGATCGTCGAGGACATCGTCGACTCCGGGCTGACGCTTCAGTACCTGCAGCGCAACCTCGCCGGGCGCAACCCGGCGTCGCTGGAGGTGTGCGCGCTGCTGATCAAGCCCGAACGTCGCAAGGTGCAGCTGCGCACCCGTTACATCGGCTTTGAGATCCCCGACGAATTCGCGATCGGCTACGGCCTGGACCACGCCGAGCGCTACCGCAACCTGCCCTATGTGGCGGCCCTTCAGACCTGACCGGGGGCGGTTGGTGACCGGACCGGGCGGGGGGATCGTCCTGCTACGCTGCGAGATCCGAGCGTACCCGCCCTCCGGGCCCGCAACGCCGGAAACCCCACCGAGGGCATCGAGCTTATGAGCAGGTTCTTCAAGAGTGCCGCGTTTCCGATCCTGATCGTCGTCGTGCTGGCGTTCTTCGCCCAGAAGTTGATCGGGGGACATTCGGGCAAGCCGAACGACACGTACGGCAACCTCCTCGTCCAGCTGCACGACAAGCAGGTGTCCAAGCTCTCGCTGGACCCGAAGTCCAACAGCGCGACGGTGACGCTCACCGCGTCCGCCGGCGGCAAGCAGTACACGGTCGGCTATCCGTCGATGGCCGCCAGCCAGCTCTCCACGGAGGCGATCAAGGACGGGGTGGCGCCCAGCTCGGTCTCGGTGCGCAACACCTCCTCCAGCGCGTGGCTGTCGCTGCTCACCTACCTGTTGCCGGTCGTCCTCTTCATCGGACTCTGGTTCTTCCTCATGAGCCAGGTCCAGGGCGGCGGCTCCAAGGTGATGTCGTTCGGCAAGTCCCGCGCCAAGCGGATGTCCGTCGACTCGCCCAAGATCACCTTCCGTGACGTCGCCGGGGTCGACGAGGCCGTCGAGGAGCTGCACGAGATCAAGGAGTTCCTGGAGAACCCCAAGAAGTTCCAGGCGCTCGGCGCGCGCATCCCCAAGGGCGTGCTGCTCTACGGACCTCCGGGCACCGGCAAGACGCTGCTCGCCCGCGCGGTCGCCGGTGAGGCGGGCGTGCCGTTCTTCTCGATCAGCGGCTCGGACTTCGTCGAGATGTTCGTCGGGGTCGGCGCCAGCCGCGTCCGGGACCTGTTCGAGCAGGCCAAGCAGAACTCCCCCTGCATCATCTTCATGGACGAGATCGACGCCGTCGGACGCCATCGCGGCGCCGGCATGGGCGGCGGTCACGACGAGCGCGAGCAGACGCTCAACCAGCTGCTCGTCGAGATGGACGGCTTTGAGATGAAGGACAACATCATCCTCATCGCGGCCACCAACCGTCCCGACATCCTCGATCCCGCGCTGCTGCGCCCCGGTCGCTTCGACCGCCAGATCGTCGTCGACCGCCCCGACCGCGCCGGGCGCAAGAAGATCCTCGAGGTCCACACCCGCGGCAAGCCGCTCGCCCGGGAGATCGACGTCGACGTGCTCGCCGGCCAGACCCCCGGGTTCACCGGTGCCGACCTCTCCAACCTCGTCAACGAGGCGGCGCTGCTCGCGGCCCGCAACGGCAAGCGCGAGATCACCCAGACCGAGCTCGAGGAGGGGATCATGCGCGTGATCGCCGGCCCCGAGAAGAAGACCCGGGTGATGTCAGCCAAGGAGCGGCGGATCACCGCCTATCACGAGATGGGCCACGCGCTCGTCGGCCACTACCTGCCCAACTCCGATCCGATCCACAAGATCAGCGTCATCTCCCGCGGTCAGGCGCTCGGGTACACGATCTCGCTGCCCGGCGAGGACAAGTTCCTCACCACCCGCGCCGAGCTGCAGGACACGATGGCGATGACGCTCGGCGGCCGCGCCGCCGAGGAGGTCTGCTTCGGGGAGATCACGACCGGCGCCTCCAACGACCTGGAGAAGGTCACCGGGACCGCCAAGCAGATGGTGATGCGCTTCGGGATGTCGGAGAAGCTCGGCCCGCGCGTGTTCGGTCATGACCACGGTCAGCCGTTTTTGGGTCGTGAGTTCAGCTCCGAGCCCGACTACTCCGACCAGATCGCGCGGGAGATCGACGACGAGATCCGGCGCATCGTCGAGCTCGCCCATGTCCAGGCCAAGGAGATCCTCGCCGAGCGTCGCGAGTCGCTCACGCTGCTCTCCGAGGTGCTGCTCAAGCGCGAGACGATCGAGAAGGACCAGTTCGAGGCGCTGCTGGAGGGTCGCAGCGAGGAGGACGTGTTCGGTTCCCTCGCGCCCGCCCCCGTCGACCCGCCGACGGTCGGACCGGCGACTCCCGAGCGGGCCCGTCCCGAGGTTCCGCGGCCGCTGCCGCGCCCGGGATTCGGCACCGCCGAGTAGCCCCCGCCGCCGTCGGTCTGAGCGATGTCCGCACACGACGACGACCCGGAGCTGAGCTTCGGGAGCTTCCTGCTCTCGTTCACCCGGGTGTGGCTGCCGGTGGTGATCGCCGCGCTCGGGGTCGCGCTGATCGTCGCCGGTCACGGCTCCTACTCATCGCTCGTCAACACGGACTCGATCGAGACCGCCTGCGGCGTGGCCGTCCTGATCGTCGCCCTGATGGTCTGGATGATCAACTGGATGTACCGCCTGGGCGTGAGCTCCAGCGACGATCGCGAGGCGGAGGAGCGTGCCCGGGAGCACTTCGACCGCACCGGCTCCTGGCCCGAGGACGACGCCAGTTGAGCGAGGGCCACGCCGCGTTCGCGGTGATGGGGATCGTCAACGTCACGCCGGACTCCTTCTCGGACGGGGGCCGGTTCATGGTCCCCGAGCGCGCCGTGGCCCACGGCCTCGCGCTCGAGGGCGAGGGCGCCTCGATCCTCGACGTCGGCGGGGAGTCCACTCGCCCGGGGGCGGTGCCGGTGGGGGTGGACGAGGAGCTTGCGCGCGTGATCCCGGTGATCGAGGGCCTGCGCGACGCGGGCGTCGCGGCGACGATCTCGGTCGACACCTCCAAGGCGGCGGTGGCCGCGGCGGCGATCGACGCGGGTGCCGAGATCGTCAACGACGTCACCTCGCTGCGGGGCGATGAGGCGATGGCGGGCCTGATCGCGTCGCGCGACGGTGTCCGCTGCGTGCTCACGCACATGCTCGGCGAGCCGCGCACGATGCAGGACGACCCCCGCTACGCCGACGTCGTCACCGAGGTCGCGGCGTTTCTCACCGAGCGTCTGCAGGCCGCCATCGCTCAGGGCATCGCCGCCGAGCGCGTGTGGCTGGACCCGGGGATCGGATTCGGCAAGACGGTCGCCCACAACCTCGAGCTGCTGCGCCGGCTGTCCGAGCTGTCGGCGCTCGGGCGCCCGCTCGTGCTCGGCGCCTCGCGCAAGTCGTTTCTGGGCACGCTCACCGCCCGGGACTTCGGTGAGCGCGGGCCCGCCACGATCGCCGCCAACGTGCTCGGCTATCTGGGCGGCGCGCGCATCTTCCGCGTTCACGAGGTCGCCGCGACCCGGGACGCGCTGCTCGTCACGGCTGCTACGGTGCCCGCCGATGTCCGGCGATGACGATTTCGAGCTCGACGACGAGGTCGAGGAGGACGAGGCATCCGAGCCGGAGGTGACGATCGAGATCAGCGGTCTGTCGCTGTTCACCCACTGCGGCGTGACCGCGGCAGAACGCGAGGTCGGTCAACGGCTGCTGCTCGATCTGCGCCTCGACGCCGGCGAGTGCGACGCGACGGTCACCGACCGCATCGAGGACACGATCGACTACGGCCAGGTCTGCGAGGTCGCCAACCTGGTCGCCCAGCAGCGCTCCTACCGGACCCTGGAGCGGCTGTGCACGGCGGTCGCCGACCGGCTGCTCGCCCAGTTTCAGGCGCGGGCGGTGTGGGTGAAGGCGGCCAAGCCCGAGCCGCCGTTCGCGCTACCGGTCACCGAGGTCTCCGTCGAGGTCTGGCGCGAGGCCGAACCCGACGCGTGAGCGACCCCGGTTACCTGGGCCTGGGTTCGAACATCGGCGACCGGCGGGCCCACCTGCTCGCCGCCGTCGACGGGCTCAGCGCCCACGGGGTGACGGTCGTCGCGTCCTCGCGCACGTATGAGACCGAGCCGGTCGGGCTCGTGCTCGATCAGCCCGACTTCCTCAACGCGTGCCTGGCGATCCGGACCGAGCTCGGTCCCGAGCCGCTGCTGGATGCCTGCAAGGCGACCGAGCGTGAGGTCGGCCGCATCGCCGGCGGTCCCCGTCACGGTCCGCGCGTGATCGACGTCGACCTGCTGCTGCTCGGCGAGACGCGATACACGTCGCCGCGACTCACCCTGCCCCACCCGGAGGTGTCGAGCCGTCGCTTCGTGCTCGTGCCGCTGCTGGAGCTCGATCCGGACCTCACCCTGCCCGACGGGGCATCGCTCGCCGACCGTCTGGCGGCGCTCGGCAGCGGCCAGGCCGTCCGTGCGGTCGGCGAACCGTTGCTATAAGGCCGGCCCGTGCTGCTCGTCGTCGACGTCGGAAACACCCAGACCCACTTCGGTGTCTACGCCCCGGACGCGACCGAGGTCGCCGAGGACTGGCGCTTTGCCACCGTCCCGGAGTCCACCAGCGACGAGCTCGGCTCCGCGCTGTTCAACCTGCTCGCGCTGCGAGGTCTGAGCTTCGGCGACATCACGGGCTCGATCGTGTCCTCGACGGTGCCGCTGCTGTCGGAGGAATGGGCGCGCATGGCCGACCGCTACCTGTCGCACGAGATGCTCATCGTCGGTCCCGGGGTGCGCACCGGGATGCCGATCCGGACCGACAATCCGCGCGAGGTCGGCGCCGACCGGCTCGTCAACGCCGTCGCCGCCTACACGCTGCTCGGCCGCGGCTGCGTGGTCGTCGACTTCGGCACCGCGATCACCTACGACATCGTCTCCGAGGAGGGCGAGTATCTCGGCGGGATCATCACGCCCGGAGCCGAGATCTCGATCGACGCCCTGTATCGGCGGGCCGCCAAGCTGCCCAAGGTCGAGCTCGTCGAGCCCCGGGCGCTGATCGGCAAGTCGACGGTCGAGGCGATCCGCTCGGGGATCGTGTTCGGCTTCGCCGGCCAGGTCGACGGGATCGTCGGGCGCCTGCGCGAGGAGCTCGGCGAGGACACGCCGCTCGTGGCCACCGGCGGGCTCTCCGGGGCGATCGTGCCGATGGTGCGCGTCCGTGTCGACGCCGTCGACCCGCGGCTCACGCTCACCGGCCTGCGCATCATCTGGGCGCGCAACGCCCCGCCGGCCGCCCCCGACGAGGCTTCCTGACCCAAACGTCCGGGGCGCCCTGAAGGCGTCGGGTCAGCGCCCGGCGGGCAGCGGCACGTCGGGGGTGCGGGACACCGAGGCGGCGAGCATCAGCAGCAGCCGCGGCGCCCGGGCCTCGGGATCGTCGGCCTCCACTTCGGCGAACGCGTCGAGCAGCCCCGCGACCGCGGCGAACACCGGCGCGTCGTCGATGCCGTCCGGCACGTTGCAGGCCAGCCGCGCGAGCGCGAGCTGCTCGTGGCCGCGGCCGTCGGGGTCGCCGCGCATCAGCGACAGCGCGCCGATCGTCGTGAACGTGACCACGCGGTCCAGCAGCGTGCGGGGCGCCCGGGCGCGCTCGCCGACCGCGGGGCCGGCGGCTGCCAGCGGCTCACAGTCGGCGATCCGGCGTGACTGGCCGGATGTGATGAGCCGGACCTGCGCGCCGGACAGGCCCGCCTGGATCATCAGCCGCACCTGCGAGATCGCCGACACGAGCGTGTTGCCGTAGGGGGCGTCGGAGGCGAACACGATCTGGCCGGGGGGGACGAGGCTGAACAGCGCGAGCAGGTCGGGACCGATCCACCACGAGGTGTCGAACAGCAGGTTGGGATGGTCCGGCGCGACCTGCCACAGCCACGCGAGGTCGGTGATCCCCGCGTGGGCGAGGATGAAGCGAGCCGACGGGAACTCAGCCGCGAGCGACACCATGTGGGAGCCGAGCGCGGGGATGCCGCGGCCGGCGTGGACGAGCATCGGCAGGTTGCGCTCGGCGGCGATCCCGGCGAGCTCGCGCACCGCGGGGTGATCGAGCGTGAACTGCTCGGCGCGGGGGTGCAGCTTGATCCCGCGCGCGCCCGCGTCGAGCGCCCGACGGGCCTCGGCGACCGCGCCGGCATCGGCGGCTGGTGACACCCGGCAGAACGGGATCAGCCGGCCGCCGGAATCCGCGGCGGCCGTGAGCACCATGTCGTTGGCCGGCGGGTACCCGTCGGGCTCGTGCATGGCGAACGTGAACGCCCCTCGCGCGCCCGCGCGATCCAGGCCGTCGAGCAGCTCCCGTGGCGTCTGCTTCATCCCGTCGGGATCGTTCTGGCCGAGGTGGGTGTGGGCGTCGAAGAGCTCGATCCCGGGGACGAGCTCACGCAGGTGCGCCGACCAGGGAGCGAGGAGGGAGGCGATGTCCACGATCACCATTCGTACCATGAACGACCCGTGACGCCTCCCGCCGACACCCTCGACCCGCCGCGCACGGCGTCGCTCACCGATCCGTGGCAGCTCGGCGGGGTGACGATCGCCAACCGCGTCGTGCTCGCCCCCCTGGCCGGGATCGGCAACTGGTTCGTGCGCCTCCAGGCCAAGCGCTACGGGGCCGGCCTCGCCGTCTCGGAGATGGTCTCGAGCTTCGCCGTGCACCACCAGAACCAGCGCACGCTCACCGAGCTCTTGCGCATCCACCCCGAGGAGCGGGTGGCCGGGGTGGGGGGGCCGGTGTCGATCCAGCTGTTCGGGCACGACCCCGACGTGATGGCCTCCGCGGCCGAGCGGGTCGCCGCCGCCGGCGCGGACCTGATCGACATCAACATGGGCTGCCCGGTGCCCAAGGTGTGCAAGACGGGCGCCGGCGCGGCGCTGCTCGCCGAGCCCGACCGGGCGGTCGCGATCGCCCGCGCGGCGGCGCGCGGGAGCGGACTGCCGGTGACGGTGAAGCTGCGCTCGGGGCTGCGCCCTGGCGATCGGAGCGGCATCGAGCTGATGCACCGGCTCGCCGAGTGCGGCGACGTCGCGGGCCTGTGCCTGCACCCGCGTCATGCCTCCCAGCGCCACACCGGCCTGCCCGACTACGAGCTCGCCCGCCAGGTGATCGAAGCGCTGCCGATCCCGGTGATCCTCTCCGGTGGGCTGCGCACCCCGCAGCTGGCCCGCGAGGCTCACGCGCAGACCGGCGCGGCCGCGGTCGCGCTCGCCCGCGGATCGCTCGGCAACCCGTGGCTGTTCTCCCAGCTGCTCACGGGGACGGTCACCGAGCCGACCCGCGAGGAGATCCTCACCGAACTGGACTGGGTGATCGACCGGGCCGTCGAGCATCTCGGCGAGGAGCGGGCGGGGCGCTACCTGCGCAAGTTCTATCCCTGGTACGTGGAGCGGCTGGGCGCCGGCCGCGAGCTCCAGGACGCCCTGCAGCGGGCGCCGGACCTCACCGCGGCGCGCCGAATCCTCATCTTGCCCTAGATTCAGGTGCCGTGAGAGGGATGCTCCGAAGCGGCGTGCTCGCCGCCATCGTCACCTGCGGCGCGACCGCCGTCGCCACCGCCCCGGCCGCGGCGGCGATCCCCCGGGCGCGGGTCGGGTCCGCGCCGACGCTGCCGGCGGCGACGCGCGTCACCGGTCGGCTG
>CAZZWJ010000116.1:0-8280 GCA_964657875.1 uncultured Solirubrobacteraceae bacterium | reverse complement strand
TGGTGTGCCTGCTGCACGAGAAGCCGTTCGCCGGCATCAACGGCTCGGGCAAGCACAACAACTGGTCGATGGCCACCGATGAGGGCGAGAACCTGATGGATCCGGGTGACACGCCCCACGAGAACCTCCAGTTCCTGTTCTTCTGCATGGCGGTCATCGCCGCGGTCAACAAGCATCAGGGACTGCTGCGGGCAACCGTCGCGGGGGCCGGGCAGGATCACCGGCTCGGCGCCAACGAGGCGCCGCCGGCGATCATCTCGATCTTCCTCGGCTCCGAGCTGGAGAAGGTGTTCAACGCGATCGAGCGCGGCGAGGCCGGTGAGTCGTCGCCCGAGTCGTTCCTGGGCCTCGGCACCCCGGTGCTGCCGCCGCTGCCCCTGGACGGTGGCGACCGCAACCGCACGAGCCCGTTCGCGTTCACCGGCAACAAGTTCGAGTTCCGCGCGCTCGGCTCGAGCATGTCGCTCGCGCTTCCCAACACGGTGCTCAACACAATCGTCGCGGAGGCGATCGACTACCTGTCGGAGGAGCTCGAGGACGCGTTGCAGGGCGGCGCCGCGCTTGAGGACGCGCTGCCCCCGATCCTGCAGCGCAGCTACGCGTCCAACCGCACCGTCGTCTTCGACGGAGACGGCTACTCCGCGGATTGGCACGAGGAGGCGGCCCGGCGGGGTCTGCTCAACCTGCCCACGACCGCCGATGCGCTGCCCTACCTGGTCGCCGACGACACGGTGACGGCGTTCTCCAACTACGGCGTCCTGTCCGAGCGCGAGCTCGAGTCCCGCTACGAGGTGATGCTCGAGCAGTACGTGACGACGATCAACATCGAGGCCGAGACGGCCGCCACGATCGCCCGCACGATGCTCCTGCCCGCGGCCGCGCGTCATCTCGCGCTCCTGAACTCAGCGCAGCTCGGCGAGCTCGCGGGCGAGACCGAGACGCTGATCACCTCTCTGGTGGAGGCGATCCGGGCGCTGGAGGCCGCCAACACGCAGGAGAGCGCCCCGGAGGGCAGCATGCAGGCCCTCGCCGAGTACGTCCGGGACGAGACGATCCCCGCGATGCTCGCGGTGCGTGAGCCCGCCGATCTGCTGGAGAAGGTCGTCGCCGACGACCTCTGGCCGTTGCCGAAGTACGCCGAGATCCTGTTCGTCAAGTAGGCCGGCTCCCCGCGTCCGCAGCCGAGCCGCTGCGGGCGCGGTCAGTCGATTCCGTGCTCGCGGGCGTAGGCGACCAGCTGAGCCCGGGAACCGCGGCCCGTCTTCTGCTGGATGCGCGCGCGATGGGACTCGACCGTGCGGACGCTGAGAAACAGCCGCGCGGCGATCTCGCCGTTCGTGTACCCGAGCGCGATCAGCTGCAGCACCTCGAGCTCGCGGGCGGAGAGACCGTCGGGGCGGACCTCGCGGGCGGAACCGGCGGCGGCCAGCCGCGCCCCGAGCTCGGGGGCGAGATAGGTCCGTCCGGCGGCGGCGAGCCGGATCGCGTCGACGAGCTCGGCCTCCGCGGCCTCCTTGAGCACGAAGCCGGTCGCGCCGCCCCGCAGCGCCTCCCGGGCGAGCTCCGGATCGGTGTGCATGGTGAGCACGACGATCGCGGTCTGGGGCGAGGAGGCGAGCAGGCGCTCCAGCGCGGGGAGCGAGGAACCGTCGGGCATGTCGACGTCGAGCACGAGCACCCGCGGCCGGTGCACGCCCACCGCCCGCTCGGTCTCGGCGACGGTTCCCGTCTCGGCGATGATCGACAGGTCGCGATGGCGCTCCAGCAGCAGCCGCAGCCCCGCCCGGACGACCCGGTGGTCGTCGGCGAGCACGATCGTGATCGGGACGGTGCTCACGGAGCGACGAGCGCTTCCAGCCCGCCTGACTCGAGCACGGTCCCGTCGGGGATCCGGCGTGGCTCGGAGGCGTGCAGCGAGACGGCGCCCCGGACGACGACCCCCGACCCGAAGCTCACGTCGCCGTCGACGATGAAGCGCTCGGCCGCGCGCAGCGACGGGGCGCCCGCCGGGAAGCGAGCGTCGAAGTCATCGATGATCTTGTAGAAGCGCGCGTCGAGCTCCACGTAGGGCAGGTCGCCGGCCCGCTCGGGGATCGGGCGGACCTCCATCGCGTCGCTGAGTGAATACACGTCGGAGCGCAGCACGAGCAGGTCGTCGGTCGTCTTCACCGGCGCGAACCGCGTCCGGGGCACGAGCAGCAGCTCGGCGCCGGGAAAGCTCTCGATCGCCGCCCCCATCGCGCTCTCGAGCTGGATCACCTTTGGCGAGCCGGAGTCGCGGGGATCGACGGTCTTGCGGTTGACGATGAGCGGCAGCTCGAGCACGCCGCCGGTGCGCTCCAGGGCGTCGGCGAGCACGTCGAGATCGATCCACAGGTTGTTGGTGTTGTAGTAGCGCCAGCGCCGGAAATCCCGGAAGGACGCCTCGTCCTCGGGCGGGGTCTGGGCGCTCTCACGCAGGATCAGGCGCCCGTCGGCACGCCGGCGGGCGAGGTGACCGCCCTTGCGGTCGGCTTCGGTCCCGAGCACGACCTCCATCAGGAACGGGATCTCACGGGCCGCCATGTGCGCGGGGATGCGAGGATCGAGCTCCGCCCCGAGGTTGTCGGAGTTGGAGATCATCGCGTAGCGGATCCCGCGATCGCGCAGTGCGGTGAGCATGCCCGAGCGCCGCAGCGCCCCGTAGACGTCGCCATGGCCGGGTGGGCACCATTCAAGCGCCGGCGCCGCCGGCCAGCTCACGGGCGCGAGCGTCCCGGCGTCGAGCTTGGGGACCATCGACTGCATGAAATCGGGGTCCAGGCCGTCGGTGGCGAGGTCGCGGTAGCCGGCGAGCGCCGTCAGCGTCGACTCGCGGGTCGCCAGCGAATCCATCAGCACGAGCGGCAACGCCACGCCATGGCGGGCGCGCATGTGCAGCGACTGTCCGACGATGATGTCGAGGAAGGTGTGCCCGTCACGCGCCTCCATCAGCGATTTGGGCTGTTGGAGCCCCATCGAGGTCGCGAGGCCCCCGTTGAGCTTGATCAGAGCCACGCCGCCGAGCACCGTTGTCATCTCATCGGCGGCGACGTCGGGCAGGTCCGCCAGCGCCGGGACGTCGCCGACCGGCTCCAGGTCGGCCGTCTGCACGACCGCCTGCGCGCCGGAGGCGAGGCGCTCATAGGCCGACACGAACGACCGGACCGCCTCCTCGTGCGCTCCGGCCGCGCCCATCACCGCCGCCGCGGCGTCCGCGCCGTGATCACTCATGGCTCACATTGTGACGCGGGTCGCGCCGCGACGACCCTTCCGTCGCGGCGCTCGAGCGCGGGTCTCCTAGTTGCCGATGAAGGCGGACGGCAGGTTGCGGCCGGGCACCTGGTCGGGCAGGTAGATCTTGCGGTCTCCGGGATAGGCGACCGACCAGTTGTGCGCCGAATACCAGTCGAGGCGGTTGAGCATCGCCGGGACCTCGGCGTCGGGCCGGGCATCGGCGCCGTTGAAGGGCTGGCGCCGGCTCCAGCGCACCCAGGCGTCATAGACGCCGCGCATCGACAGGGGCACCGAGCCCATGCCCTTGTCGGGCCCGCTCTTCACCGTCTTCGCGTAGCCGGGGGCGCCGAGCGTGAGCGGGATCTGGTTCTTGGTCACGTTGTAGGGCTGGTCGTTCGGCGTGGCGGTGAACGCGGAGTACATCGGAGCGACCGAGTGATCCTCCTGGTTCATCGGCTTGATGCCCAGGATCTGCTCGGTGGTCCGCACGACGTTGATCTGCGAGTAGTAGGTGTTCTGAACCCCGCCCCGGGAGTACGGGCTGATCGTCCACAGCACCGAACGGTGACCGTCGACGTGATCGACCCCGTTCTGCGGGTCGTCCTCGACCACGAAGATCGCGGTCGACTTCCAGAAGCGACTGTGGGAGATCTGATCGACGACCCGGCCGACGGCAAGGTCGTTGTCGGCCTCCTCAGCGACCGGATACGGATCACCGGTGCCGACACCGGCCGTGTGATCGGTCATCAGCCACATGAACGAGAGGTCCGGGAACTTGCCGGTCTTCTCCTGCTTGGTGAATACCTTGTCCCATAGGTCGACGCGGTACTGATCGGGGATGTTGAGGTGGAAGTTGGGGAACTCCGGGTCGAGGATCTTGTTCAGCGACGGGATGTCGCTGGTCGTCCGGTACTTGTTCAACGCCACCGGGAGCTTGCCCTTGGCCTTGCCCTGGAGGATCTGGGAGTCCCGGTACCACTTGTCCCAGCTCGGGGGCGGATCCGCGTACGGATCGTGGGCGTACTCGCCGAAGACCTGCACCGACTTGTGGGCGCGCTCGGCGGCGTTCCACAGAAAGCCGTCACGCTGGTAGGCGAGCGCGTCCCCACCCTGGGAGGGATAGGAGCGGTAGAAGGCGCCGAACTCCTTCTCGTTGTAGTCGTTGGCCTCCGCCTGAACGATCCAGTTGTGACCGTCGGCCGACAGCGTGCCCTCGTCATAGAAGTTGTCAAAGATGCCGAAGCGCTGAGCGAGCGAGTGGAGGTTCGGGGTGATGTGCTTACCGAACTCCGCGTCGGCGGGGTCGCCGTTGCCCTTGCCGATGTCGCCGAGGACCTGGTCGTAGGTCCGGTTCTCCTTGACGATGATGACGACGTGCTTGATCGGCGACGACCCACCGATCTTGCGGGGGATGACCGTCGGGACCGTGTCGTCGGCGCCCTGGTTGATCGGCTTGATCTGATTCCACGCGTTGTCGGTGAACACGTGCTTGGTGTCGCCCTTCAGCTGCGCCCTGGTCGGGAGCTTGAACACGGTGACACTGCCCGTGTCGTCGTAGGTGTTGTGACCGGTGACCTTCTTGTTGGTCGTGTACAGACCATGGCTGAGGCTCGACTCGGGACCGCGGGCACCGATGCCCTTGTCGTTGGTGACGACGATCATGTTCTTGCCGAGCGCCGGATCCGGCTGGACCTGGACGGGGTACCAGTCGGTCGGGATCAGCCCGTCGTAGGTCATCGCGTGGGTGAGCCCGTGCCACGTGTACTCGGCGATCGCATTGTCACGGCCGATCGAGACGAGCACCTTCGAGGAGCTCGGCATCGAGATCGCGTTGGCGTAGCTGCCGACGGTCGCGCCGGGAACCGGGTTGTCGTGCACGGTCTGGGTGACCGCGTTGGTCTGGGTGTCGATGACCGACAGGCTGTCGTCGTTTGAGTTGGCGACCATGAGGGCGTCACCGTCGAGGTGCATCGCGGTCGGCTGCAGGCCGACCCGGATCTCCTTCTCCTCGACGCCCGTCGTGAGGTTGACGACCGAGACGGTCCCGGTCGAGGCGCCGCCCGTCGACTTGTTGGCGACCATCGGCGTTCCGTCGGAGAGGTTCGTGAACTGTCCGGGCCTGGCCGGATAGCCGCCCTCGTTGGAGACGTAGGCGACGGTCCCGTTGTCGGCGAGCACGACCTGGCGCGGTGCGTTGCCGACGCGGATCGTCTTGGTGACCGTGTTGGTCGCCGTGTCGATCTCGGCGAGCTCGTTGGCCCCGTTGAGGGCGACGTAGAGCGTCGCGCCGTCGGCGGAGAGCGCCATCCCCGCGGGCAGCTGCGCGCCGTCGGCCGCCCCCGCCTCTGAGTTGCCGTTGCAGGTGCTCGACGTCGGGTCGGCGTTGCCGCAGAGCTGGATCGCCGCGGTCTGACTCGCGGTGCCGGTGCTCGGATCGATGGTGAAGCGGTCCAGGTAGCCCGACTGGGGCACCCACAGCGTGGTGCCGTCGGCCGAGTACAGCGGGCCGTCGGGACCAGCCGTGCCGTCGGTCGCGCTCTTGGCGGTGGGGCTGGCCAGCGCGGTCTGCTGAAGGATCTTGTGGGTCTTGACGTCGATGATCGTCAGATAGCCCTGGAAGTCGTTCCACCCGAGGGCGGCGAGGTCCTGGCCGTTGGGGCTGAGCGTGCTCGTGAGCAGGCGGGCCTTGCGGTCGAGGATCCGCGTGCCCGCCGGGGTGACCCACTGGTTTGAGGGCAGCAGCGTCCCACCGGCGACCGTCTGACCGACGCGGTGGGTGCCGGCGAACGGCCCGCTCTGGGTGACCGCACCCACGGCCGCACCAACGGCGAGCATGACGCTGAGCACGGCGACGACGAGGACCACGATCCCACGGGTCTGCAGGCCGGCTCGACGGGTGTCTCGGTTACGCATGGGACTCCTCTTCGACGTTCAGCACCGACGGGAGCGGCGCCACCGAAGCGCATCTTACGTGCCGCTTAGGTTTCACTTGTGACCGACGTGTAGACGCCGCCCGACGAACCCCGCCTCGACGACGTACCGCGACGTATGCTGGCGCGCTGTGGACGCGGTCAGGGCCAGCGGATTGGGCAAGCGCTTCGAGGCCACGACGGCCGTCGACGGTGTCGACCTCGTCGTCGCCGGCGGCGAGATCCACGGCCTGCTCGGGGCCAACGGAGCCGGCAAGACGACGTTGCTGCGCCTGCTCTTCGGCCTGATCGCCCCGGACGAGGGGACCGTCGAGCTGCTCGGGCGCCCGCTCGGCGGACCCGGCTCGGCGGCCCTGGATCACGTCGGCGGCTTCGTCGAGGAGCCGACCTTCTATCCGTACCTGAGCGGGTCGGCGAACCTGGCACTGCTCGCGCGCCTGGACGGAGGCGATGCCGGGTCCGGTCGCATCGACGAGCTGCTGGCGCGCGTGGGTCTGGCGGGCCGCGGCGGGGATCGGGTGAGCGGGTACTCGACGGGGATGCGCCAGCGCCTCGGCCTCGCGGCCGCGCTGCTGCGCAGCCCGCGCCTGCTGCTGCTCGACGAGCCGACCAGCGGCCTGGACCCCGCCGGGGCCCGGGACGTGGCCGCGCTCCTGCACGAGCTCGCCGCGAACGGGGTCGCCGTGCTGCTCTCAAGCCATCAGATCGGGGAGCTCGAGCGCGTCTGCGACGCCTACGCATTCATGCGCGCGGGCCAGATCGTCTGGCGGGGCTCGGCCGCCGAGCTCGCCGCTGCGGCCCCCACCCCCGCCTACACGCTGAGCACCAGCGACGATGGGCGCGCACTTGAGATCGCCGCCGACCGCCTCGATGTCTCGGCGCGGCGCTCAGAGCGCGGGCAGCTCGTCGTCACCGCCACCGAGGCGGGTCTCGACGCGTTCGTGCTCGCGCTCGCCGCTGAGCAGATCGCCGTCCGCCGTCTGGCGCTGATCGTGAGCGCACTGGAGTCGATGTTCTTCGCTCTCAGCGAGGGGTTGCCGGCCGGTCAGGGGGGTCGCGATGTCGCTGGATGAGCGCGTCTGGCGCGCGTACCGCACCGAGCTGTCCAAGCTCGCCGGACAGGCGGTGCTGCGGATCATCCTGGTGCTCGCCTTCGTCGGGCCGTTCGCGTTCGCGCTGCTGCTGTCGATCCAGAGCAGCACGCCGGCCGACGCCATCTTCGGCGTCTACGTCCATGACTCGGGCTACGCGGTATCGCTCGTCGTGCTCAGCTTCGCGGGCAACTGGGGCGTCCCGATCATCGCCGGGCTGGTGGCGGGCGACATGTTCTCCGGCGAGGACCGCCACAACACCTGGAAGACGATCCTCACGCGTTCCTGCTCGCTGAGCGACCTGTTCCTGGCCAAGGTGCTCGCGGCGGCGACGGTCGTCATGGCACTCGTCGGCCTGGCCGCGGTCGCGAGCCTGCTCGCCGGGCTCATCTTCGTCGGCGGACACCCGCTCGTCGATCTCAGCGGTACGGCCATCTCAGGCTCCCACGCACTCGCCCTCACGGCGCTCGCGTGGCTGATGTGCCTGGTGCCGGCGCTCAGCTACACGGCGCTCGGCGTGTTCTTCTCGATCGCGAGCCGCAACGGCGTCGTCGGCGTCGTCGGGCCGCTCGTCGCCGCGCTGGCCACGTTGCTGCTCAACCTGATCGGACAGGGCGTCTGGGTCCACCTGCTGCTCGTCGGCGCGACGTTCACCAACTACTTCGGGCTGTTCACGAGCCACGCGTTCCTCGGGCCGCTGCTCGTGACCCTCGTGGCGGGGGTCGCGTGGGCGCTGGCCGCGCTGGTGGCCGCGTGGTCGATCCTGCGCCGCCGGGATTTCCTCGTCGGGGCGACCGTTGCCCGGCGGTCGAGCTGGCGCGCGCCGGCGCGGATCGGCGTCGGAATCGCGGTCGCGGTCGCGGTCCTCGCGCTCGGGACCCACCTCGGACCCGTCGGGGTCACCCGATCCCGGGTGCAGGCGGCCGTCGCGCGGGAGTTCTCCAACGTCAGCCTGCTGCAGCAGCAGCTGATCGGCCGCCACCCGCCCGCCGGCGGGCGCCTCG
>CAZZWJ010000115.1:0-8310 GCA_964657875.1 uncultured Solirubrobacteraceae bacterium | reverse complement strand
CCGCGAGCAGCCGCGGCCGGCGCCCGAACTGCACCACGACCGCGATCGGCGCCGCGAGCAGCGTCCCCAGCCGGGCGACGTTCGAGCCGATCGCCGTCGGCACCGCGAACGTCACCAGGACCGCCGCCGCGTACACGATCAGACAGCTGCGCAACGTCACCATCCGCCGGTCGACAACGGCCACGCCGATGACCGCGACGGCGAGGACGGGGAGCATCGAGCCGACGGGAAACGGCTCGGTTCCGCCCTCCGGGAAGGCGACCGCGAGCGCCAGCAGGGGGGCCAGGGCGGCCACCGCCGTCGCGACGCCACCGACCGCCGGCCACGCCCGTCGTGCACCGGAGCCTTCGCCGCGCGCCGGCGACGCCCGTCGCCTGAGCGACAGTGCCCCGAGCGCGTAGCCGCCGGCGACGATCGCGGTGAACAGCGCCGCCACCGGGCTGCACAGCGCCGACACGACGGCCAGGCCGCAGGCCAGTGGCCACCAGCCGCCGTCCAGCGCGAGGATCGCCGCCATCGCGGGCAGCGCTCCGAACGCGAACGCCAACCGCCCGGTGTAGAGGTCGACGGCCGTCAGGACGCCGAACACCACGGTTCCGGGCAGCGCCGCCCGTCCGCGGTGGCGCCACGCGAGCGCGGTGAACGGCCCGGTGGTGGCGACGGCGGCGAGCGCGCCGGCGAGCTGGGGCGTGATCGCCGCCGACACCGCGGGGAAGAGCACGCTGTAGGCGGGGATGTCGTGGCCGGAGTACCAGAAGTCGTTCCAGATCCCGAACCCCTGTTTCTGAAAGAGCCAGGCGCGGAACAGGTGGGCCGCGAGGTCGAGACTCGGGGGCGACACGATCACGTACACGGCCGCGAGCACCGCCGCCACGAGCGTTCCCAGCGCCGGCTCCGAGCGCCGTCGCCACGTCGACGGCGGGGATATGGTGCGCCGCGTGAGCGGTCTGCTGTGCGCGAGGGAGTCGATGGCGACATGATCGCCGCCCGTCAGACGTGGCCGCGGCCGCCCGCGCGCCGGGTGCGCGCGGTGCGGGGGCGACTGCGCCTCGTCTACGGCGTCCCCGCCGCGGTTCCCCACGGCGATCCGGTGGCCGAGCTCGTGCTCACGGTGCTGTCGCAGTCGACCAACGATCGCAATCGGGACGTCGCCTACTTCCGGCTGCGCGACCGCTTCGACAGCTGGGAGGCGGTCCGCGATGCGCCGGTGGCCGCCGTCGAGGAGGCGATCCGCCCGGGTGGGATCTCGAAGGTGAAGTCGGCCCGGATCCGCGACATCCTCGCCGCGATCGCCCCCGCGGGCGAGATCTCACTGAACGCCCTGGCCGCGATGACGGTGCCGGACGCCCAGGCCTACCTGTGCGCGCTGCCGGGCGTCGGGCGCAAGACGGCCGCGTGCGTGCTGCTGTTCGCGCTCGGGATGCGCGACGTCCCGGTCGACACCCACGTCTCGCGTGTCGGCGTCCGCCTCGGGCTGCTGCGCTCCGGCGCGGGCTTTGAGGAGCTGCACGACGCGATGCTCGAGCTCACTCCGCGCCACGCCGAGCTCGAGTTGCACATGAACCTGCTGCGCCACGGCCGGCGCACCTGCCACGCCCGCCGCCCGGCCTGCGGGGAGTGTGCGTTGGCGCGGATGTGCCCGAAGGTCGGGGTCTCGGTCTAGCGCCCCGCGGGAGTCCTCATCGCACACGGAGCGTGGGGGCCACCATGACGCGCTCTCTCACCCCATAGACTCGCGCGCCGTGTCCGAACCACTTCGCCACGAGCTCACGCTGTCGCTGCGCTGGCGCGACATCGACACGCTCGGTCACCTGAACCAGTCCGTCTACCACGAGCTGCTCGAGGAGGCCCGGGTCGGCCTGTTCTCCGAGCTCGTGCGCCGGGCCGGTGCCGAGCACGTCCACGGCGGATTCGTCGTACGCCACGTCGACCTCGACTATCACCACGAGGTCCGTAAGGACCACGGTCAGGTGCGAGTCTCCGCGTGGATGGTGCGCGTGGGCGACTCGAGCCTGCACCTCGGCCAGGAGGTGCGTCTGCTCGACGGGACGCTTGCCGCGTCGGGCACGACGGTGCTCGTCGGCTGGGACTCCGCCAAGCGCGGCAAGCGCCGGCTCTCAGACTCCGAGCGCCTGGCGCTCGGAGCCGAACTGGCCCCCTGACCCGCGGACGCCGCGTTGAGACCCCGGCCGCCTGGAACCCACGGCGCGTCGCTTCAGTGGCGGTGGATGAACGCCGGCATGATCTCGGTGGAGAACCGTCGGATGGTCGGTCGGGTGGACTCGGAGGCGTGGAGCAGGACGTGTTGGACGCCGACCGCCCGCAGGGCGTCGAGTCCCGCGGCGATTTCATCGGGCGTGCCGTACAGCGCGCTCGCCTCAGTGGCGCCGGGTGTGCCGGCATAGGCTGTGATGTGCGATTGATTGCGCCCGTCGGGATGCTGCGATAGGGCGACGATGCCGGCATGCGCGCTGGCGAGCCGCGTCAGGGCCGCCTGCGCGTCGGCGGCGTCGCGGGCGATGTAGACGTTGCGGGCGACTGCCACGTCCATGGGGTCAAACGTGCGGTCGTGGGCTTCGCACCCGGCTCTGAAGACCGCGAGCCGTTCGCCCACGGCTTCAGTCGATGCGAACTGGTCGAGCAGCAGGTTGCAGCCCCGGGCGGCGACGCCGCGTATCGAATCCGGTCTGTTGGCGGCGATCCACACCGGCGGATGCGGCTCCTGTGTGGTGGGAGGCTCCACGACGATGTCCTCGTAGCGCCAGAAGGTGCCGTGGTGGGAGAACCGCGTCTCGGATGTCCAGGCCTTGATGATGACCTCGAGCGCCTCGTCAAAGCGCGGCCGAGCCTGCGCATACGGGATGCAGAAGCCGGCGAACTCGGAGTGGCGATAGCCCGTGCCGACGCCGAGATCCAGACGGCCGCCGGACATCAGATCGAGGGTCGCGGCCCGCTCGGCGAGCAGCACCGGATCGTGCCAGGGCAGGCCGATGACCGCGGTACCCAGCCGCAGCGTGCTCGTGCGCGCGGCGACCCATGCGAGGAGGTCGAGTGAGGCCGACACCTGCCCGCGGCCGCTGAAGTGATGCTCGGTCAGGAAGCTTGAATGAAACCCGAGCGCCTCGGCCTCGACGCACGTGTCGACGTAGTCGCGCAACCCTCGCGCCGGATCGCCGCCGCCTCGTGGCGCCTGGGCGCCGCCGAACAGGCCGAACCGCATACCTCCGTTTCTCGGAGAGCGGTCGTGCTCAGTGGTGATCGATGTCAGCTCGTGGATCGGGTCAGGCGAGGCGGACGGGCACACGGTGGGAGGCTCCTCGGAAAACGCCGCGGCAACGATGCGCGGCAGATGGACGCAGGTCGACGGCCGCGCCGAAGCGCCGTCGGACGAGAGGCGATCTGACGCGTTGGGACGCGTCAGATCCGAGGTACTCGCGGACCCAGGCCGAACCGCAGGGCCGGGGCAACACCGAGTCGATACATGGTCCTATTGTACCGACGACGACACGAGCTCAGCGCTCGCGCGGGAAGACTCGGACACTCCCGATCCCGCCGCCCCCGCCGTCCGCGACCTCGACCTCCAGCGCGCCAGCAACCGGCCCGCTGCGGTGTCGCCGACCGAGCGGTCCGGCGTCGGGCCAGAATGGCGGTGATGCGGCAAGCAACTACCGCAAGCCGGTCGCCTGGATCAACGTCTCTGGTCCCGCCGCGCCCACCGGCGCCGTCGACGCTCACGAATCGCTGCGCAAGGTCCTCGGCTACGTGGACGCCTGCGTCATCGACCCCGCGTGCTTGCGCCTGCCCTTGACTCGCGACTCGGTCGGTGCAGACGGCCAGTTGAGCGGCCCGGAGGAGCGCGAACAGCTGACGGCGATGCTGCGAACGCTCGACGCCGAGGTCGATCGGCTCGAAGACGACAGCTGATCGATCTCATGACTCCCGCGACGTCGCTGCTCCGGGTGTCTCGCCGTCGTCAGCGCTGTCGAGCCCCGGCGGCGGCGCTCAGCGGCGGATCGCGGCCACGAGCGTTTCCCAGTTGCCCGACGCCACCCGCGCCTGGTCCTCCTCGCTCAGGCCGCAGCGTGCGAGGTAGGCGGCCACGCCGCCGTCCGGGCCGGGTCGATAGGGGTAGTCAGAGCCGAACAGGAGTCGCGTCACGCCGAGCACCTCGCCCGCCCAGTTGAGGTAGCGCTCGGAATACAGCCCGCCGGCCGTGGCGTAGACGTGGCGGCGGGCGTACTCGGAGAACGACAGGGGCAGCTTCGCGCGGGCGGCGAAGCTATCCAGCCGGTCGAGGTAGAAGAGGACGACCTCGCCCCAATGCCCGAGCAGGATCGGCAGATCGGGAAACCGGTCCAGGGCGCCACTGAGAGCGAGGCGCAGGAACTGCACGCCGCTTTCGTAGTGCCAGCCGATGCCGGACGTCGCAAAAGCAAAGGAGACGGTCTCGTCGAAGCCGCCGTAGAGCGCTGAGCGCACATCCGGCTGCGACATCTGAGGGTGGATGTAGAGCGGCGCGCGTCGCTCGTTCGCCACCTCGAGTACCGGCCAGTTGGCTGCGTCGTCGAGGTTGCGCGGACCGGTCCGTCCGCACAGCAACGCCCCGTGGAGGCCGAGCCGGCTCACGGCCCGTTCCAACTCGCCGGCCGCCGCCGCCGGGTCGGGCATGGCAAGGGTGGCGAACCCCTGCAGGCGGTCGGGCCGCTCGGCGACCCGGGCCGCGATGTGGTCGTTCGTCGCGGTCTGCAGGCTGCGGGCATCGGCGGCCGGCAGGTTGTGCAGGGCCGGTGAGGTGAGCGACAGGACTTGGACGTCCAGGCCGGCGTCGTCCATCGCCGCGAAGCGGCGCTCGCCCACCTCGACAAGGCGCTCGGTGAGCTCGCCGCCACGCGGAGCGCCGGGCTGGGAGTCGGCGCGAGCTGCGTCGGAGAGCCGGTCCCAGGCGGCCATGACCTCCGGCGTGACGAGATGGTCCTCGACGCCGATCGTTCGATATGTCCCGATGCTGCCCACAGCGTTGATCATCCTGCTGGGGTGGCGGGCGCGATCGTGAACACGACCACGACTGTCGCGTCGACCTCCTGGGCGCCCGGGTGGACGGTCGTCGGTGTCGACGGTGTCCCCGTGCGCACCGGCGAAGACGCGACACCAGATGCCGCCACGCCTCCTGACTGTGGGTTCAGGCTGATCGACTGCACTCCGGTGACCGTGTAGCCGAGCTGGCCGGCGGCAGCGGTCGCCTGGCTTCGGGCGTTGGTGATCGCCGCGTGCTCAGCAGCGACCTCGCCGGCGGACGGGTTGGCGAACGTGAAGTTCGGTCCGTTGATGCTGCCCGCGCCGGCATGGGTTGCCGCGTCGATCACGCGGCCGACGATTGCCGCGGTCGAGTTGATCGACAGGGACTGGCTCGCCGTGCAGCGCTGGATCCGGTGCGTGTGACCTTTCGGTCCGACGCGGATGCGGGCGCAGCTGGTGTTGATCGATCCGGTCTGGATCGCGGACGCGGGCACGCCGACGCCGCGAACGGCGTGGACGATCGCGTCGACGGTCCGGTTGGCGGCCGACAGCGCCGGCGCAGACGTCGGGGCAGAGCGCGTCACCGACAGAGACAGCGACGCCTGATCGGGCGTGATCATCACCGACCCCTGGCCTTGCACGCTCAGCGTCTGCGGCGCCGATGTCGATGTCGCGCCGAGCGCCGCCGGCGCGAAGCTCAGCCAGATGAGGACCACGCCGGCTGCAGTTCGGGCATGCATCGAGAACCCCCTTGGATTGGCTGACGACATCTCCCAAGCTATACGCCTGTCTGGCGCGCTCGTCACGCGATGGAGTCCGATGAAGGAGCGGACGGAGCGCGCGCGTATCGCCCTCACAGCACCTTGGCCAACTTCACGTCGGCGGCCCGGTCGGGGGTCAGGAGGGCCTCCAGCGCGGACTCGAAGTCGGGGAGCGCGAGCACCGTCCCGTCCTGGAGCACCATCAGGTGGCGGTCGAGTGCGCGCAGGAACGCGCGGTCGTGGGAGACCGCGACGACGGTCCCGGTGAAGCCGTCCAGCGCCGCCTCCAGCGCCTGGGAGGAGTCGATGTCGAGGTTGTCGGTCGGCTCGTCGAGCAGCAGCAGGTTGTGGCCCTCGAGTTCGAGGATCAGGATCTCCAGCCGCGCCTTCTCGCCGCCGCTGAGCACGTCGTAGGGGCGCCGGGAGGCCTCCGCGAGTCCGTAGCGGGCGAGCGCCGACATGGCGGGCTGCACGCCCTTGACGTGGTCCATCACGATCTCCAGCACCGCGCGACCGACGAAGTCCGCGCGGATCTGCAGCTGGGTGAAGAACCCCGCGGACACCCGGGGGCCGAGGCGACACTCGCCGTCGTCGGGCTCGCGAGCCCCGGCGATCACCGACAGGAGCGCGGTCTTGCCCGATCCGTTGGAGCCGATCACGCCGACGCGCTCGCCGAAGTGGATCTCCTCGCTGAACGGGTACACGAGGCCGTCGAGCCCCAGCTCGTCGATCGCGATGGCGATCCGCGCCGAGTCACCGCCCCGGATGTGCACCGCGATCGCCTGATCGGTGACCGGCGCGGGCGGCGGTCCGGCCGCCCGGAAGCGCTTCCAGCGGGTCTCCATCGCGTCGGCACGGTTGGCGAGGTCGGGTGAGTAGCGGGCGCGCTCCTTCCACAGGCGCGTGAGGTCCCGCAGTCGCCGCTCCTCCTCGTGCCAGCGCTTGACCGCGTCGCCGAGGCGCTCCTGGCGGCGCCGGCGCGCTTCGGGGTAGGTCGCATAGCCGGCGCCGTGAACCCAGGCGCCGCCCTGGACCCCGCCCTCGAGCGTGATGATCGAATCGACGGCGGCGCTGAGCACCTCGCGGTCGTGGGAGATCATCAGAATCGTCTTGCGCGACTCACGTACGCGGCGCTCGAGCGCGAGCTTGGCGGGCACGTCGAGGAAGTTGTCGGGCTCGTCGAGCAGCAGCACATCGGCGTCGGAGCTGAGCAGCACGTCGAGCACGAGCTGCTTGCGCTCCCCACCGGAGAGCGTGTGCGCGGGGCGATCGGCGAGCGTGTCGAACCCGGCGCCGACGATCCGGCGGCAGGCGACGTCCCACTGGGCCTCCAGCTCATAGCCGCCGAGCGCCGACCAGTCGCCGATCGTCTCCCCGAGCTCGATCCCCGCCCGGGTGGCCGCGTCGCCACCGGCGGCGAGCTGGGTCTCAAGCGCGGTCATCCGCTCCCCGGTGGACCGCAGCGTCGCCGGCGCGAGCGCCATCAGCATCCCGCGGACCGTCTGCTCGCTGTCGTCGACCCCGACGTCCTGAGCCATCGCGAGCAGGCGCCCGCCATGAACCGCCTCGCCCTCGGCCGCCGGCAGCCGGCCGGCGAGCAGCGCCAGCAGCGTCGACTTGCCGACGCCGTTGGTGCCGACGAGGCCGGCGTGGGTCCCCGGCGCGACCTTGAACGACACGTCGCTGAACAGCTCATCGCCACCGGGATGGGCGTAGGCGAGGTGGGAGACGGTGATGTGCGACATCGCGTGCGAGGAGTATCCCGAACTCCCGCTCGCTCCCGCGTGGACGCGCGATCGGCTCACTGAGATCTGCTACGGTCTAACGCAGATTTTGAACCCTGAACGGGAGTAGATGCAGACAATGGGAAAGACAATCGGAATCGACCTCGGAACGACGAACTCGTGCATGTCCGTGCTCGAGGGCGGCGAGCCGACGGTCGTCGAGAACGCCGAGGGTGGTCGCACGACCCCGTCGGTCGTCGGCTTCACCTCATCCGGTGAGCGCCTCGTCGGCACCGTGGCCAAGCGCCAGCAGGTGACCAACCCGACGAACACGATCTTCTCGATCAAGCGCTTCATGGGCCGCAAGGAGGCCGAGGTCCGCGACGAGGAGGCGATCGTCCCCTACAAGGTCGAGTCGGGCCCCGGCGGCGACGTCCGCGTCGACGCCCAGGGCAAGCAGTACACCCCGCCTGAGATCAGCGCCATGATCCTCGGCAAGCTGAAGGCCGACGCCGAGGCGTATCTCGGCGAGACCGTCGACAGCGCGGTCATCACCGTCCCCGCGTACTTCAACGACGACCAGCGCCAGGCGACCAAGGACGCCGGAGCGGTTGCCGGCCTCGAGGTCAAGCGGATCATCAACGAGCCGACCGCGGCGGCGCTCGCCTACGGGCTGGACAAGGAGAGCGACCAGACGGTCCTCATCTTCGACCTCGGCGGCGGCACCTTCGACGTCTCGGTGCTGGAGATCGGCGACGGCGTGTTCGAGGTCAAGGCGACCGCGGGTGACAACCACCTCGGCGGCGACA
>CAZZWJ010000114.1:0-8347 GCA_964657875.1 uncultured Solirubrobacteraceae bacterium | reverse complement strand
ATGTCACTCACCGGCTGCAGGTGTCCGACTGGAGCCGCCGGCCTCTGAGCCCGCCGGCCTCTGAGCTCTCGGCTCGGGGCGCCTATCCTGGCCAGAGATGTCCTCTCAGTACGTCTTCTCCACGCACAAGCTCACCAAGCGCTACCCGCCTGACAAGGAGGTCCTCACCGACGTCTCCCTGTCGTTCTACCCGGGGGCGAAGATCGGGGTGCTCGGCTACAACGGCGCGGGCAAGTCGACGCTGCTGGGGATCATGGCCGGTCACGACACCGACTTCGACGGGCAGGCGGTGCTCGGCACCAACATGACCGTCGGCATGCTCGAGCAGGAGCCCGACCTCGATCCGGCCAAGGACGTCAGGGGCAACGTCGAGGACGGGGTCCGGGAGGTCCGGGTGCTGCTGGATCGCTTCAACGAGCTGTCGATGAACTACTCCGAGGAGACCGCCGACGAGTTCGGTCGCCTGCAGGAGCAGATCGACGCCGTCGACGGCTGGAACCTCGACACGACGCTCGAGTACGCGATGGACGCCCTGCGCTGCCCGCCCGCCGACGCTGACGTCACGGCGCTCTCCGGCGGCGAGCGCCGCCGCGTGGCGATGTGCCGACTGCTGCTGCGCCAGCCCGACCTGCTGCTGCTCGACGAGCCCACCAACCACCTCGACGCCGAGTCGGTCAACTGGCTGGAGCAGCACCTGCGTGACTACAAGGGCGCCGTCGTCGCGATCACCCACGATCGCTACTTCCTCGACAACGTCGCCGGCTGGATCCTCGAGATCGACCGCGGCCGCGGGATCCCGTACGAGGGCAACTACTCCGGCTGGCTGGTGCAGAAGCAGAAGCGCCTGCAGCAGGAGGAGAAGAAGGAGTCCAACCGCCAGAAGACGATCGCCCAGGAGCTCGACTGGGTGCGGATGAACGCGTCGGCGCGCCGCGGCAAGCCCAAGGCGCGCCTGAACGCCTATGAGGCGCTGCTCGCCGAGGACAAGAACGTCAAGCTCGACGAGGTCCAGATCCACATCCCCGCGGGTCCGCGGCTGGGCGACCTCGTGCTCGAGGCCAAGAACGTCACCAAGGGCTACGGCGACCGGCTGCTCATCGACGACCTGTCATTCACCTTGCCGCGCGGCGGCATCGTCGGCGTGATCGGCCCCAACGGCGCCGGCAAGACGACGCTGATGCGGATGATCGTCGGCGACGAGACGCCCGACTCCGGCACGCTCGCGGTCGGCGACACGGTGAAGCTCGCCTACGTCGATCAGTCGCGCGCCGACCTGGATCCCGACAAGAACGTGTGGGAGGAGATCTCCGGCGGCCTGGACGAGATCCCGATGGGCACGCGCACGGTGGCCAGTCGCGCCTACGTCGCGGGCTTCAACTTCAAGGGCTCCGATCAGCAGAAGAAAGTCGGGAAGCTCTCCGGTGGCGAGCGCAACCGCCTGCAGCTGGCCAAGCTGCTGCGCTCCGGCGGCAACCTGCTGCTGCTCGACGAGCCGACCAACGACCTGGACACCGACACGCTGCGCGCGCTGGAGGAGGCGCTGCTCGCCTTCGCCGGCTGTGCCGTCGTCGTCTCCCATGATCGCTGGTTTCTGGACCGGATCGCCACCCATGTGCTCGCCTTCGAGGGCGACTCGCAGGTCCGCTGGTTTGAGGGCAACTTCGAGGCCTACGAGTCGTTTCGCCACGACCAGCTCGGGGCCGCCGCCGACCGACCGCACCGCATCAGCTACAAGAAGCTCGTCCGCAAGTGAGCGGTGGCGCCCCGGCGGCGCCCCGGCGAAGATGAGAATCGGCTTCGAAAACGGCTCTACGCTCGCGCCATGACCACGACCACCCGGACCGATCGCCGCTACGAGCAGACGAAGGTCCCGGAGATCACCCCGTGGTTCTGGGCGACGAAGATCCTCATGACCGCGACCGGCGAGGCGATCTCCGACGCGATGAACCAGCAGCTGGGCCCGGCGATCTCGGTCCCGATCATGATCATCCTGATGGTCGCCGCGCTGCGCTGGCAGTTTCGCCAGACCCGCTACCGGACGCTCCCCTACTGGTCGGTGGTCGCCGCCGTGAGCATCTTCGGCACCTCGGCGGCCGACAGCTTCCACGTCGGCTTCGGCTGGTCCTACGCCGTGACCACGCCGATGTTCGCGCTGATCCTGGCCGCCACCTTCGGCTACTGGTACCGCCGGGAGGGCACGCTCTCGATCCACAGCATCATCAACCGCCGCCGCGAGCGCCTCTACTGGTTCTCGGTGCTCGCGACGTTCGCGCTCGGCACCGCGGCGGGTGACCTCACGGCGGTCGTCCTGCACCTCGACTACCTGCCGTCGTTCCTGCTGTTCGGCGGGATCATCCTGATCCCGCTGGTGCTCTACGGGCGCGGGGTCAATCCGGTCTTCACCTTCTGGTTCGCCTACACGATCACCCGCCCGTTCGGCGCCTCGTGGGCGGACTACAGCGAGATGCCGAGCAACCGCGCCGGTATCGACTTCGGTCAGATCCCCACGTCGGTCTACCTGGGTCTGATCTCACTTGCGCTGATCGCGCTCATGCTCGTCCGCCGTGTGGGCCATCCGCGGCCGGGCGCCACCGCGGCGGCGGCACCAGACGCGGGCCGCGCCGTCGTCTCCTGAGCGCCCGAGGTCCCGCCGTCGTCTCCTGAGCGCCACGACCCCGCCGCCGTCAAGACGAAAGCTCACACCGGGCCCCCTGTGGCGTCCACTCGATCGTGCCGTCGCTCGCCCACCGCGCCAGCCGATCGCCCATCGGCCACGACCCCCAGCGGGCGTGAAAGCGCCGGGCGTTGGCGAGCACGTTCTCGATGTCGTGGTCGGGCGTCGGCGGATGAGGCTGGTGATAGGCCCACGCGCCGCCCACCAGCCACACCCCGACGCCCGCCTGCGCCGCCCGGTGGCCGTAGTCGGTGTCCTCGGCCCCGTAGCCGACGTAGCCCTCGTCAAAGCCTCCGATCGCCCGGTGGGTCTGAGGGGTGACGGCGAAGGAGAGTGACCAGAAGAGCTCCGCCCGGGGCTCCCGGCGGATCCCGACTGCGGGAAAGTGGCGGATCACCCGGTCACGCGCCCGTCGGCGCTGCGCGGCATCGGGTCCCGGCATCGCGTCGGGGAGCGGATCCAGGTACCCGACGGGACCGCACATCAGTGACGGGGTCGACCCCAGTGCCCGGGCGCCCGCCACATAGCGGGTGATGAGATCCGCTCCCGGGATGCAGTCGGCGTCGATCATCACCGCCAGATCGCAGTCGCCGAGCGCGTCGAGGGCCCGGTTACGGGCCGCCGCGAGGTTCAGCCCACCGCGGCCCGGTCCCATGCGGATCACCTGGGCATGGTCGATGGCGACCACTGCCGCGTCCATCGCCGCCACGACGTAGCGGGCCACGCGCCCGTCGTCGGTGAGCTCCTGGACCGCTGTGGCCTGGCGGTGCAGATGCTCCCGGCGGCCGGCGACGAGCGTCGCTACCCCGACGCGCACGCGCGCTCCCGGATCACGTCCGCCAGCCGGGCGGCGCCCCCACCGTCGTGCAGGCGCTCCCAGTCCTTCGGGTCCCGGTTCTGGGCGCGGGCGAGCACCGCTCGCCAGCCCGCGGGGTCCGGCCACCGGGTCAGGGTCTCGACGAGGCCGGCCCGCGCGAGCGCCGCCGCGCCGTCGTGCTGCTCGGCGAAGGGCCGCGTCTGGGGCAGGCAGACGAGCGGGCGCCGTGCCGCTGCGACCTCGGCGATGAGGTTGCCCCCGGCACTGGCCACGACGACATCGGCGTCACAGATCAGCCGCCAGGGTTCGGAGACCGTCCCGCGGTCGTCGACCGGTGGCCCGACCGGCTCGCCGAGACCCGCGACCGACCAGCGCCAGTCCCCGAGCGCCCGCGCGGTGTCGCGCACCCGAGCCGCGCGGACGTCATGGCCGCCACCCCCGAGCAGCAGCGTGACCGCGTGCCGGCCCGGCGGGGGCTCGCTCGTCCGTCCGTCGAAGCGGGAGATCGCGCCCACGAACCGGGTGCTGTCGGGCAGCCCCGCGTCCGACGTGGCGAGCGCCGCCGTCCACGGAGCGACGACCGTCGCCAACCGGTAGGCGAGCTGGTGGGGCGCGTCGTCGCGGACCCCGCGCTGGGCGATCCACACCACCGCGACGCCCATCAGTCGCGCGAGGGCGGCGACCTCGACGGAGACGTCGCAGACGAGCACCTCGGGCCGGGTGGCCTCGATCCACGCCGCCACCCGCGCCATCCGGCTCCTCAGCCCGTCGTGGCCAAGCGGCGCCCAGTGCAGCGTCCCGCCAGCGGTCGGCTCGCTGTCGGCGTCCGCGGGGGCGTCGCGGGCCAGCTCGACCCACGCCTCGGGGGCGAGCGACGCCGGCCGCGGCAGGCTCGAGAGTCCGACCACACCGTCCAGGTGGTCGCGCACCGCCAGAAACCGCTGCAGGTGCCCGGTCCCGTGATGGTGGACATACCAGCCGACCCGCACCGCCCGGGGCTCGCCGGTCACCGCCGTCACACCGGTGACGTGAGCGCCCCGGCCGCGGGGCGCTCGCCGTCGATCGCGCGCTGGAACAGCCGCTCGTAGGCAAGGCCGGCACGGTCGATGGAGAACGTCTCCCGGGCGTGGTCGCGCACGTTCTGGCGGCTGAGCCCGCAGGCGTCGTGCGCGGCCTGGGCGAGGCCGGCGACGTCCCCGGGGGCGACGAGCAGCCCGCCGCGGTGGCCGATGACCTCCGGGACGCCGCCGCGGTCAAACGACACGACCGGGGTACCGGTCGCCATCGCCTCGGCGCCGCTGAGGCCGAACGGCTCATCCCAGACCGGCGTCTGCAGCAGCGCGGCGCTCGTCGACAGCAGCGCGCCAAGTGACTCGTGGCCGAGGTGGCCGACGTATTCGGCACCGGCGCCCAGCCGCGGCTCGATCTCGGTCGCGTAGTACTGGCGATCGAGGATCGGCCCGGCGATCCGGAGCATCCGGCCGGTGCGCCGGGCGGCCTCCAGGGCGAGGTGCGGCGCCTTCTCCGGGACGAGCCGTCCGCTCCACGCGAGCGCCGGGCCACCGGGACCCGACGGCCATGCGTCGAGGTCGATCCCGTTGGCGATCACCGCATCGCCGGCATCCCACATCGCCGCGCAGGCCCGGGAGACCGCGACCAGCCACGGGCGCCGGCGGCTCGCGCGCAGCGCCGCCTCCAGCCACGGCGTCGGGGGACTGTGCAGGGTGAGGACCATCGGGACGGCGAGCATCTCGCCGAGCGCCACCGGCAGGTAGTGCAGCGAGTGGACGTGGATGAGGTCGAAGTGATGCTCGCCGGTGACGAGGTCGCCCATCAGCCGTTGGTAGGCGTAGTGGGCCTCCATGAAGCGGTCGGGGGGCATCGAGACGTCACGGCGGGCGAGGTCGCTCACCGGCGGGTGCAGATCAAGCTCGATGACCCGGGCGCCCGGCACGGCGCTGCCCGGCGCGCCGAACACCGTCACCTCGTGGCCGCGGCGCGCCATCCAGCGGCTGAGGTACCAGGTCATCGCCTCCAGCCCCCCGGCGAAAGGAGTCGCGACCGGGGCGGTGTGGTGGGCGATGACGGCGATTCTCAATACGAATTAGTGCTACCCGGTAGGGGGGGCGGCAAACGTGGGTTCGCCCCCCACCCTCCGACCCACGCCTCGAGGTCGGGCTCGGACTCGAGCGCGGCCAGGCCGTCCGCGTCGCGCCGGGTATCCATCGCGGCGGCGGGGTCACTCCAGCGCTCAGCGCGGTGGCGCGCCCGCACGTCGGCGAGCGTGAGCAGCGGTCCGTGGTCGTCGCACAGCGCCAGGTGCGGCGAGCCGGCCTGCCGCACCTCCTCACACACGGTCGCCAGCCGGCCGGGGTCGGCCGTCAGCGGCCGGTGGACGGTGAGCTCCAGCGCCGGCCACGCGAGCGCCGGGTCCGGGTCGGGTCCGGCGGCCCGGACCCGGCCGTCGTCGGGGAAGAGGGCCGCGTCGGACGCCGGCAGCACGACCGTCGCCTCCGGCAGCGCCGCGAGCAGCGAGTCGACGCAGGCAAACGCCGCCGACGCCGAGCCGGGCTCGGGGATCCGGATCACGATCTCGGCACGCAGCGGTCGCAGCCCCCGCCCCCGGGACCCCGGGACCCCGATCAGCCGCGCGAGGCGCCGGGTCTCGGCGTTCTTGACCGCCCGCCGGGTGGCGTCCTCCCCGCGCATCGACCAGTCCGCGCCGTCGTGCCAGGCGACCGCTTCGGGCACGTGGGCGAGGATCGCGCCGGCGCGCCACGCGCGGTGCGCCCACTCCCAGTCCTCGCCGCCGTAGGCGTCGAAATCCACGAACGGCCCGACCTCGTCAAACAGCCAGTGGGCGCACGCGAGCACCGAGCTGATGACGTAGCGGTAGGAGCGCTCGTCGGCGTCGAGCAGGTTGCGCGTCGCCGCATAGCCGTCGCGCAGCCACTGCGGCTCGGGCAGCTCCACCTCCGAGGCCTGCGCCAGCGGCGCGTCGGGCGCGAGCGCCGACAGGTCGGCGTGACGGCGGCGGGCGACGGTGACCGCTTCGGGCGCGAGCGCCGGCAGTCGCGTGAGCGCGCTCACGTAGCCGGGCTCGGGCGCGGTGTCGGCGTCCAGGAAGCAGAGCACGTCGCCGTCGGCGTGGGCGGCCCCGAGGTTGCGCGCCGCGCCCGGGCGCACGCCGTGGTCGGCCTGGCGCAGCAGCGTCACGCCGGCCGGGAGCTCGGGCGCGGTGGGCGATCCGTCGTCGACGACGATCGTCTGCAGACGCGACGCCGGATGCGTCTGGGCCGCGAGCGCGGCCAGGGTGCGCCGCAGCGGTCCCGGCTGGGCGTAGTGGACGACGATCACCGTCACCTGCGGCGCGGCGGCGGGGGTGAGGCCGTCGAGCAGGTCGAAGCGGTTGTGGGGCACGGTCCGACCCCACGGCGGGGCGCTCACCGCGCGGCCCACCAGTCGAGGTAGCGGCGGGCGACGTCGGGGAGGTGGGGCCGGGTGTCGGTGCCGGCGTCCAGCCACGTCGCAGCGGGATCGTCGAGCGCGCCGGCGATCGCGACCGCGATGGCGGCTGGTTCATAGATGCGGATCGTGCCCGGACGCAGCGCGTCGATCTCCCGGGCGTAACGGGAGTCGGCGACGAGCGGACGGCGCCCGAGGGCGATCCAGGTGTTGATCGAGCCCGACGCCGACAGGTGGGTGTGGGCGGCCAGCGGGACGGCGGCGCTCCGGGCGCGCTCGGCGAGCTCGGTTTCGGGCAGCCACCCGCTGACGGCGAACTCAAGGCCGTGCCGGGACGCGAGTGCGGACAGCCGCTGAAGCTCGGACTCATGGCCGGGGGCGGCGGTGCCGAGCGCCTGCACCGACAGCGGTGCGGACCCCGGGCGGGCGAGCGCGGCGACGGCGTCGATCGCCTCGGCGTGGCCCTTGCCCGGGTAGACGAAGCCGATCAGCGCGACCGTCGGGACGACGTCGCGGGGCGGGGTGGCCGGCGGGGCGGGGGTGAGCGCCAGCGGGATCACGTGCGGGGCCGGGGCCGGCCCCGCCAGCAGGTCGTGGGCGTCCAGCAGCGCCGCCTCGTGGTGGCTGTTGGTGACGATCCCCGCGCTGGCGGCGATCACCGCCCGGTAGCCGGCGGCCCGGCGCGGCAGGCGATCGGGTCCGTCGGAGGCCTGGGGCACGTCGTGGAGGGTGAGCGTGACCGTCCGGCCGCGGGCGAGGTCGACGATCCGCGCAGCCGCCACCTCGGGGTCTGACCCGAACAGCCGGTCGCTGAAGTGCAGGTGAAGCGCGTCCTCGCCGGCGCAGGGCAGGTGCTCGGTGACCGGCGACGCGGTGAGCGCGGTGACCGCGCCGGCGAGCTCCCGGGCGGCCCGCACGACCCCATGGCGAGGATCCCCGCCGACGTAGAGCAGCGGCGGGCTCACAGGCCGAGCGCCGTGAGCGTGTCGGCGTGGCGCGCGAGCCCGGCGGCGATCGTCTGCGGGTGGTCGGCGTACCACTCCAGATGGGCGTCGTGGACCTGCGCCGCGCTGATCCTCCGCCCGTCCAGGTGCCAGTCGGGGTCGGGGTCTTCGGTGAGCCCGAACGCCGAGATCACGACCGGGTCGCGCGGCGCGTGGACGGCGTCGAGCAGCGCGCGGCCGGGATCCGCCACCGGGTCGGAGATCGACAGCGCCCGCCGGACGCGGCCCGCGAGCGTGAGCCACACCGGGTTGCCCGGATGGTTGATCGTGCGCATCAGCGAGAAGCTCGGCCGTTGGAAGACATCGCCGATGGCGACCGTCCCATGAGCGCGTTCACGCCGGCGCAGCTGCGCTCGCGATTCGTCGGCGACCCGCGCCACCGCGGCG
>CAZZWJ010000113.1:0-8351 GCA_964657875.1 uncultured Solirubrobacteraceae bacterium | reverse complement strand
TTCTGGAATCACGTCCCGGATCTCGCCGAGGCCCAGGCCCAGGTCGCCGAGCTCGCCTGCGCCGGCGTGGAGATGGTGATGATCCAGTCCCGGCTCTCGCTGCCGCGCGAGCAGTACCTCACGCCGGCCTATCTGCGCGGCTACCGCGACGCCGTCGCCGCCGCGGGCGCGGCGGGCCTGCAGGTCGGCGTCTATGACGAATACAACTGGATGAGCGGCCACGGGGGTGGGCGCACGGTCGCGGGTGCCGACCATCTGCGCGAGCGCCACCTCTTCTGGTCGACGGCGCCACCGGGGTCCGGGCCGGCGACGATCTCCGGGATCGCCTCGGACTGGGTGGACGGTCTCGGCGGCGCCGGCGCCCGCTGGATCTATGAGGATGGGGTGCGCCGCTGGGATGAGTGGGAGCTCGTCGCCGCCGTCGCCCATCCCACGCACGACGTCGAGCTCGCCCGGACCGTCGATGTGAGCGCGTGGGCCCGGACGCGCGGCGCTGACGACGGATGTGAGCTGTCACTCGAAGTCCCCGCGCCGGTCCCCGCGGGATGGTCGGTGACGTTCTTCGTGAGCGCTCGCTGCGCCAGCTCGCGGCTGATCAACCTGCTCGATCCGCGCGCCGCCCGGCGGTTCGTCGAGGTCGTCTATGAACCCTACGCCGAGGCGCTGGACGGGCTGCTCGGCGATCCCGTCACCTGCTTCTCCTTCGATCATCCCTACGGCGGCTTCTACACCTGGCGTGAGCGCCGTGGCGCCATCGCCTGCAGCCTGCTGTGGGATCCCACCGCGCCGCCGGTCGATCCCGATCGACGGTCGCTGCTCGGGCTCGTGCGGGACGTCGGCCCGGCGACGGTCGCCGTCCGCTGCCGCTTCTTCGCCGCCTACGCGGCCCGGGGGACCGAGAGCTTTCTCGGCACCCTGTCGGCGTGGACGACCGCCCACGGGGTCGGGCTCACCGGCCATGAGCTGCTCGCGCACGTGGGCGGCTTTGACCTCTACGGCGCGTTTCCCGCCCTCGACATCCGCTCGAGCTTCGGCGCCGACGCGTTCGCCGTCGACCGCCGGCGCACCGAGACGCTCGTCGACGCGAGCAACTTCCAGGCGCAGCTGTCGCCGATGATGGGCGACTCGGTCGCGCGGGCGCATGGCCGCGGGCGTTGCACCGTGGAGCAGTACGCCGCCCGTCGCGATCCGCCGGAGGACTACGCCGCCGGCTACTGGGAGCTCTCGCTGCCACAGCTGCGCCTGCAGGCGCTGCGACTGCACGTGCTCGGCGCGCGGCGCTTTCTGTTTCACGCGTTCGGGCAGAGCGCGGGGGACGACGGTGACGAGCAGCTGCTCACCAACCCCCGCTTCGACTTCCCGCCGGCGGTCAACTTCGAGCCGTGGTTTGCGCACTTCGCGGCGTTCTCGTCGGAGTCCGCTGCGGTGTCGGCGTTCATCGAGGACGGCGAGCCGGTGCGCGAGACCGCGCTCGTCCACCCGCTGCACACGCTGTGGGCCCATGGACAGGAGCACCCCCACGGAGAGCTCTTCGGGGGATGGGCGCACCTGTGCGCGCGCTCGGGACTCGGCGTCGACATCGTCGATGACCGCGAGCTCGACGGCGCGTCGGTGCGCGGCGGGCGGCTGTGGCTCGGCGATCGCGGCTACCGGGCGGTGATCCTCGCCGGGGTGTCGGTTGTCGTCTCCGCGCGGACGGTCACGGTGCTCGACGAGCTGCGGGCCGCGGGCGGGATCGTCGTGGCGAGCGCGCCGGTCCCCTCAGTCGACGCCGGCGGGCGGGCGGTGGCGTGGCGCGGCGACGCGTGCGACGGGGTCCCGGATCGATTGCCCGCGGCGCTCGGTGGGCCGGCCCCGTCGGATGCTGGGCCGACGCGGGGTTCCGGGTCGAGCGTCGGTCCCGGGCCGCGGCCGGGGCTGGATCCCGGGCCGGTGCTGGATATCGGGGAGGGGCCGGGCACCCTGTGGCGCTGGGTCGGCCACGACCGCGTCGTGCTCGTCAACGACGGGCCGGCGCGCCGGACGGTGAGACTGCGGGCAACCGGCGGGGGGTCGCTGCGGGTGCAGCTCGAACCGGAGGGGGTGGCCTGTCTGAGGCTGCCGGTGGCGACGGAGCAGCGGCTTTCGGTCTGGGAGCCGGTGTCGACGCTCGCCGGCGACTGGACCCTGGCGCTCGGCGACGGTGCCCCGGCGGCGATCGATCCGAGTCGCGGCTGGGAGCGGCAGGGGCATCCGCGGTTCTCGGGGATCGGCACCTACCGTTGCCGCTGTGAGCTGGCCGGCGACGACGGCGATGAGTGGGCGCTCGAGCTCCCGGTCGTCGACTGCGCGGCCACGGTGACCCTCGACGGCGTCAGCCTCGGGCAGCGCGGGTGGCCGCCGTATCGCTTCCCGGTCCCCGCCGCGCTGCGCGGACGCCGGGAGGCGGCGCTTGAGATCGCGGTGGCGAGCAGTGCCGCCAACCGCTTCTACGCGGGGACCCGCTTCACGCACGGTCTCCAGCCCAGCGGCCTGGGCGCCGTCCCCCGGTTCGTGCGCCGGATCGACCCAGGCTCATGACGACGCTTTCGCCCGACCGGGCCTGGTCGACCTGGGATCAGCGCTACCCCGCCTGTGTGATGCACCAGCCGAGCCGCTTCGCGCTGCGGATCGCGCTCTTCAGCGCGACCGAGAACCGCTACGACGACTTCCCCGCGGAGAACATCGCCGACCTCACCCTCGGCGAGCACGCGTCCGATGGCGACTACGTCGCGCTGCAGGTTCACTCGGCGGGCACGACGCTCGGGATCGAGTTCGCCAAGGGCACGTGGTCGGGGGTGTCGGCCCGGATCCGCATTCTCGAGGCCGGAGAGATGCTGTTTCGCCTCGGGATCATGATCGAGGCCGGATTCCTCGCCCCGGTGCAGGTCGACCCGGACCGGCCGCCGCCACCGATGATCGACGGCGCCGAGCGGGAGCTGTCGCTGCTCACCGACCCCGAGCGGCCCTACCTGATGGCCGCCGAGGCCACCGGCCGATGGCGCAGCCAGCACTTCCACGTCGCCGTCTCCCCGGTGCCGACGATGGCCGGCCAGTACGCCGAGCGCGGCGCTGTGAGCGCCGACCTGCAGCAGCGCGGCTGGCTCTATCACCCGCCGCCGGCTCCCGGCGGTGACTGGGTGGCCTACCGGATGGTCGGCAACCCGCGCGAGGTGATCCACGTCGCCGTCGCTCAGGACAGCGATGGCGCCCGCGCCGCGAGCGCCGCCCGCGCGCGGCTCACCGACGCCGACGCGCTCATCGACGCCGCCCGGGTTCGGACCCGCGCCGCCGGCTCCCCGGCCGCCCGGGCGCTGCGCGACGTGATGGCCTGGAACACGGTCTGGGACGACGCCAACCACCGCCCCTACACCGCGCTCTCGCGCGGCTGGCTGCACGGCTTCGGCGGCTGGGGCATCTGGATGAGCGACGCCTTCTACGCGACGCTCATGTGCGCCCGCGCGGGTGACACGACGATCGCCCGGGCCAACCTGCAGGCGGTGCTCGACGCCGCCCAGGCCGCCGGGAACATCCCGTGCCTGGTCGCCGCCGACGAGGCGTGGGTCGACCGCACGCAGCTTCCGGTGGGGGCGTTCATGACCTGGCGCACCTACCTGCTGTGCGGTGAGCGCTCGCTGCTCACCGAGGCCTATCCGGTGCTCGCGCGCCACCTCGAGTGGGTCGCGCGTGAGCGCGACGGCAACGGCGACGGGCTCTATGAATACGGCTCCTCCCCGACCGGGCACGCCCAGTGGACGCACACCAAGCAGGGTGCGCTCAACGAGTCGGGGATGGACAACCTCGCGGTCTTCGACGATGCGCGCTTCGTGCCCGAGGTGGACACGATCGACCTCGCCGAGCCCGGCCACAACAGCCTGCTCGCGCTCGAATGGGAGTCGCTCGGTCACATCGCGACGACGCTCGGCCTCACCGAGGCGGCGGCGGGCCACGCGCAGCGGGCCCGGGCGCTGGCGGCGCGGATCTCCGAGCGGCTCTGGGATCCCGAACGGGAGATCTTCGCCGCCCGCCACTGGGACGGGACGTTCGCCGCCCACGTCTCGCCGACGAGCTTCTTCACGCTGGCGGCGGGCGTGGCCACCGAGGCCCAGATCGAGGCGATGCTCCGACGCCATCTGCTCGACGAGGACGAGTTCTGGGGCGAGCTTCCGTTGCCCAGCGTGCCGTTCAGCGATCCCGTCGGTGAGGAGGACAGCTACTGGCGGGGGCGGATCTGGCCGCCGATGCTCTATTGGACCTGGGAGGGTCTGCACCGCGCCGGGCGCCACGATCTCGCCCACGAGCTCGCCCGCCGCGCGTGGCGGATGTTCGACGCCGAATGGGGCTCCCGGCGCCATTGCCACGAGAACTTCCACCGCCGCGATCCGGCTCGCCACGAGGCTCACGACTCCGACCCGTTCTACTCCTGGGGGGCGCTGATCGCGCTCATGTGGGAGGGGGAGCATGGTGACGTCAGCCCCTGGGAGGGCGTCCTGCTCGCGCCCGGTGGTGCGGTGGCGACCGCCGGCGGCACGTGGCGCGCCGCCGACGACGGCGAGTGGATGCGCGTGACCCTGGACGGCGTCGAGGTGTGCGCCGTGTCGCCGCCGACGCGGCTCGTGCAACTCGTCGCCGGGCCGGCGGGGCTGACGTTTGAGAGCGCCACCGAGTGCCGGGTCCGGTGTGGCCAACGGGCCGGTGAGGCGGACTGGGCACACGGCCGGGGCTCGGTGCGCTATCACTCGGCTTCAATCGAGGAGCCTGCGTGAGCCTGACCACCGAACCGATCCAGCGGCCCGTCGTCCCGGACAACCTCCCCCGGGGCATCGAGGCCAACGGCATCAACACGATCACCGCGTCTGAGCGCAAGGGGCGTCCCCGCGATCTCTTCCGACCGTGGTTCGCCTCCAACGTCGGCGTCTTCGGCATCAGCTACGGGGCGTTCGTCCTGTTCGATGCCCTCTCGTGGTGGCAGGCGATCCTCGCCGGCCTGATCGGGATCATCGTCTCCTTCCTGCTCGTCGGGATCGTCGCGATCGCCGGCCCGCGCGGCTCGGCGCCCACGATGGTCGTCTCCCGCGCGGCGTTCGGCGTCCGCGGCAATCGGGTCGCGGCGATCCTGTCGTGGCTGCTCACCGTCGGCTGGGAGGTGTTCCTGGTCGTCGTCGGCACGCTCGCGGTGGCGAGCGTCTGCGGCCGGCTGGGGCTCGGTTCCGGGACCGGGATCAAGATCGCCGGTATCGCGGTCATCGCCGGCCTCACGATCATCGGCGGCGTCATCGGCTTTGACCTGATCATGCGCATGCAGGGCCTGATCACGGTGATCGCCGGCGTGCTCACCGTCGTCGTCATGGTCCTCACCGCCTCCCACATCCATCTCGGGGTGGTCACCGCCCTGCCCAACGGATCCGCCGCCTCGTTCTGCGGCGCGATCGTGCTCGCCGCGACCGGCTTCGGGCTGGGCTGGGTGTATGCGGGGGCCGACTACTCGCGCTACCTGCCACGCAACGCCTCGCGACGGGGGATCATCGGCTGGACGACGTTCGGCGGCGCGGTCGCGCCCGTCGTCCTGCTCAGCTTCGGGGTGCTCCTCGCCGGGTCGTCCAAGTCGCTGTTGAACGGGATCTCCGCCAACCCCGTGGGGGCGCTGAGCGCCGCGCTGCCCCACTGGTTCCTGGTGCCGTTCATCGTGCTCACCGTGCTCGGACTCGTGGGGGCGACCGTGATGGACGTGTACTCGTCGGGGCTGAACCTGCAGAGCGCCGGACTGCGGCTCCCGCGTCATCTCGCCGCGCTCATCGACGGGGCGCTCATGCTCGCCGGCTCCGTGTACGTCATCTTCTTCGCCCACTCGAGCTTCCTGGTCCAGTTCGAGGGGTTCCTGATCACACTCGGCGTCCCGATCGGCGCCTGGCTGGGGGTCATGGTGGCCGACGTGATGCTGCGCCGCCTCGACTACTCCCGGGTCGATCTCTACAACCCCGGCGGCCGCTACGGCGACTTTCGCTGGGGCCCGTTCCTGCTGCTCGCGCTCGCCTGCGCGGTCGGTCTGGGCATGGTCACGAACACCAACGCCGGCTGGTTGGGCTGGCAGGGCTACCTGCTCGGTCCGCTGGGCCTCGGCGGCAAGTCGGGTATCTGGTCCGGCGCCGACCTCGGCGTCGTGGCGGCGATCCTCATCGGCTTTCTCGGCACCCTCGTCCAGCTGCCCCGGATCCGCCGTGAGGAGGCCGAGCCGGATCGGCCGGCGGGGTCCGGGGTCGCGGTGGGGCCGTCCGGGACGCCGGCGGTCGGGGACTGAAACCCTCCCGTGATGGCCGGTCGCTCGCGCATCGTCTACTCGACCACCGACGGTGATCTGCGCCGCGCCCGGGATCCGGCGCTCGTGCAGCGGCGCGCCGACGGCAACCGGGTGAAGGTCCGGCGTGAGGTCGCCGGTCGTCGCGGCAAGGCGGCGACGACCGTCTCCGGTGTGCCGGTGGACGACGCGGGTCTGAGGGCGCTCGCCGGTCAGCTGAAGAAGCGCTGCGGCGTCGGCGGTTCGGTGAAGGACGGCGTGATCGAGATCCAGGGCGATCACCGGGAGCTCATCTGCGAGCTCCTGCGCGCCGCGGGCTACGACCCGGTTCTCGCCGGCGGCTGACCCGCCCCCGTGATGGGGGCGGAGGCGGGCGCGAGCGTGGAGACGGGCGCCTCCCGCAGCCGCGCCCAGACCTCGCCGAGGGTGACCTGATCGGTGTCGTCGAGTCGGTGCAGGAAGACCTCCCGCACTCCGGCGAGATGGGTGGTCCGGGCGGCCCGGAGCGTCGTCAGGCCGGCGTCGGTGATCTCGGCCCAGAGGCCGCGACCGTCGTCGGCGTCGGCACTTCGGGTGACGTCACCTCGGGCGAGCAGGCGGTCGACGAGCCGCGTGCAGCCGCTGCGGCTGAGCAGCACGCGGTCGGCGAGGTCGGACATCCGCAGACGATGATCCGGGGCGTCGCCGAGGAACATGAGCACCTCGTAGGCGGAGACCGACATGCCGTGGGCGGCGTGCATCTGGGCGTCGAGCTCCCGGGTGACCCGGGCGTGGATCTCGAGCATCCCGCGCCATGCGGCGAGCTCCCGATCGGAGAGGAGCTGCGGTTCGGGAAGGCGTGGTGACTCGTCGGCGATCTCGCGGATCATACAACCGCCGACCCGATATAGTTGACGTTGCAACCACTTTGAACGACCCGAGAACGACGCCCGGGTACGACCGGCCACCCGACTCCGAACCACCCAGGAGGCACCATGAAGCTCGAGGGCATGCACCACCTCACGATGATCACCGGCGACGCGCCGGCGAACGTCGACTTCTACGCCGACGTCCTCGGTCTGCGGCTGGTCAAGACGACGGTCAACTTCGACGCGCCCGAGGCCTACCACCTCTACTTCGGTGACGAAACCGGCTCGCCGGGCTCGATCCTCACCTGGTTTGAGTTCGCCGGCGCCCGCCCGGGCCGAGCCGGTGCCGGGATGATCCACACGATCGAGCTCGGGGTCGCCGACGAGGCGGCGCTTGACTTCTGGGCGCAGCGACTCGCCGCCCGCGGCCACGACAGCCGCCGCGGTGACGGTTCACTGACCCTGGCGGACCCCGACGGCCTCGGACTGAAGCTCGTGGTCGCCGACGCCGACAACCCGCCGCTGCGGGCCGTCCACCCCGACGTCGCACCCGAGCACGCGATCGTCGGCGTGCAGGGGGCCCGCGCCTACACCGGGGGTGATCTCGACGCCGACCGTTCCCTGCTCACGCAGACGCTCGGGTTCAGCGACCTCGGCGACGGGGAGTACCGCCTGGACGGCGACGCCGGCCACTTCCACTGGGGCTATGACCCGGCCGCCGAGCGCGGTGTCCCCGGCGCGGGCACCGTGCACCACATCGCCTGGCATTCCCGCGACGAGGATCACGTCGCCTGGCGCGAGCGCGTCGGCGAGGCGGGGATGGGGGTCACGCCGGTGCTGGACCGTGACTACTTCCTGTCCGTCTACTTCCGCCAGCCACAGGGGATCCTGTTCGAGATCGCGACGACGTCGCCCGGCTTCGCCGTCGACGAGGACCCCGATCACCTCGGCGAGTCGTTGCGCCTGCCCCGCCAGCACGAGCATCTGCGCCCGGTGCTCGAGCGCCGGCTCACCCCGCTGACGAACCCGCGCAGCGCCGCCGCGCATCGATGAGCCTGCGCTATCGCGAGCGACCGGCCGACCCCGGTCACGACGCTGAGTCCGCGGGGCTGCTCGTGCTGCACCATGGGCGCGGCGCCGACCTACTCCGGGGACCCGGATCTGTCGGCCGTGCACTCGGTGGTCGGCGC
>CAZZWJ010000112.1:660-8376 GCA_964657875.1 uncultured Solirubrobacteraceae bacterium | reverse complement strand
AAATCCCCTGGTGAGAGGTGCAGCACAGTGCCCCGGCGAGGGCGCGGTAGCCGGGACACCGGAAACGACCGCGGACCCCGTCTCCGAGAGACCTCCTTTCACGAAGCCGCAGTGTTCTGGGCGGAGTGCTGCTCCGCGCCGTTCGATTGGAAAGCAGCAGCGCCGGCGAGACGGCCGGTTCGGCGACTGAGCGGCAGTCAGTCGACGCTCGTCGGATCGGTCGACGACAGCTCCGTCTGCAGAGCGCGGATGATCGCGCCGAGCCGACCTGAGGCGAGCAGCCCTGGCCCAAGCGGACCGGAGCGATCTTCTCCGACCACCGGCAACAGCTGCAGCGCACGGGCGACCTCTCCAGACATGTGAAGCAGTTGCCAGCCGACCGCGTTCCGCATCCACGAAATCTGGCGGTCTCGCGCCCGTCGGGGCGGCCCGGCATCCTGCCGCTTGCGCCAGATCCGGCCGTCTCGGGCGCTCGCTTTTGTTGCTCAACATCGGCCTGGCCGGACGCTCGCTTCGCGACGCTTTCTGCGGCCGGCGCCGTGCCGGCTGCCGCTGGTCAGGCAGCCTCGCCCAGAGTGCTCAGAAGGCCGCCCAGGCGCGCAACCATGCCCCGGTGCCATGAGCGACCGCCCCCTATGCCGTCTGCTCAATCGCGCTCGTTGTCTCCTGTGACGTGGCGACGGGTCTGGCCTGGTCTGGGACGGTGGCGAAGGTGTCTCGGATTTCACCAACGAAGAGGGATGGCTGTTCAAGGGCGGCGAAGTGCCCACCGCGGTCGAGTTGGCGGTAGTGCAGGACCGTGGCGTAGCGACGCTCGATCCAACGGCGGGAGGCGCGCTGGGCTTCGCGGGGGAAGATGCTGAAGCCGGCGGGCGTGGGGTTGGGCGTGATCGGCGGCGTCATGCTCGCCATCTCCGAGGAGGCCTCGCGGTACAGACGGGCCGAGGACGCCCCGGTTCCCGGCAACCAGTAGAGCATGATGTCGTCCAAGATCGCATCCCAGCCCAGCAGCCGTTCTGGGCGACCGTCGGTGTCTGAGACATCGACGAACAACTGGTAGATCCACGCCGCCAGCCCGACCGGAGAGTCGTTGAGGCAATAGCCGATGGTCTGCGGGCGAGTCGTCTGCTCCTTGGCGTAGGCGGAGAGCTCGTCCTGGTAGCGGGCCGCGTCGGCGATCATTGCGCGTTCCGCGTCGTCGGCTTGCGCGGTTTCGTCGCGGGTCGGGAAGACCAGCGGCAGGTTGAAGTGGACCGCCCGAAGACCGGCCGGCTGCATCCAGCTCAGCGCCTCGACGACTGCGGCACCCCAATCGCCGCCCTGCGCGACCCACTGGGTGTAGCCAAGCCGGCCCATCAGCTGCGCCCATGCGCCGGCGATCGAGCCCGGTCCCCAGCCCGGGCTCGTTGGCTTCTCGGAGAATCCGAACCCCGGCATCGACGGGATGACGAGGTGGTAGGCCTGGGTGTCGGGCGCGCCATGCGCGGCCGGGTCGGACAGGGGGCCCCACACATCCCGAAATTCGAGCACCGATCCGGGCCAGCCGTGGCAGAGCAGCAGCGGGACAGCGTCCGGTCGCGGCGAGCGAATATGCAGGAAGTGAATCTCCAATCCGTTGAGCAGGGTCGTGAATTGCCCGCTGGCGTTGAGCAGCCGCTCGGTCGCACGCCAGTCGTATACGTCCCGCCAGTACGCGACGAGCTCTTGCATCGCGTCGAGCCCCGGCCCTTGGTCGTTGCCGGGAGTCGTCGCCGCCTCCGGCCAGCGGGTGCGTGTCAAACGCTGCTGCAGATCGATCAGGTCATCGTCAGCGATCGAGAGATCGAATGGGACGATGGGAGGCGTGGCGGCGGTCATCGGGTTCCTCGGTTCGGAGTCATTGAGCCAACCATAGCGGAGCAAAATCTCAACTTAGAGAATTCTCTCCGATTAGTAGGATGGCAGGATGCCCCAATCTGCGCCGTTGCGCCGCGACGCCGAACGCAACCGCCAGCGCATCCTCACCGCGGCGCGTCAGCTCATGCGCACCCGCGGCCTGGACGTCAGCCACGATGAAATCGCTGACGAGGCAGAGGTTGGCGTGGGAACCGTGTATCGACGCTTCCCGGACCGGGTCAGCCTCATTGACGCCGTCTTCGAAGACCACATCAGGCAACTCGTGGACCTCGCGGATGCGGCAACCCGCCAGGCCGCAGGCTGGGCCGCACTCGAGCGTTTCATGGAGGCCAGTCTTGAGCTGCAGGCGTCCGATCGGGGATTGAGCGAACTGCTGCGCGGCCACGCGCAGAGCTCCCGGCTCGCCGTCGGCGCTCGCGAGGCGGTTGAGCCTCGCGTTGAGTTGATGCTCGAACAGGCCCGCACCGCGGGCGAGCTGCCCGACGACGTGACCCCCGGTGACCTCGTCATCGCCCATCTCATGGTCTGTGGGGTCATGGACGCCGCACCGCTCTCCCCGCAGCTGCCCTGGCGCCGCGCGTTGCACATCGCTCTGCAGGGCCTACGTCATCACCCCGACCCGCTTCCGCCCCCGGTGCCGGACGGCGCCATCATTGAACAGCTCCAAGGCGGCCAACACCAGTCAAAACAGCACACGTAAGAGCTGCGCAACCTGCGGTTCCTTGGGTCGCTGAACGCGCCGGTGCGATCTGCTTGCGTCGACCAGAACGCCAACGTGTTTCTCCAACGTCTCGGTTACGTCCTTTGGGGGGTGGCACTTGACGCCGCAGCCGCGCAACCGAGCTACAGGAAGGACCGGGGGTTGCGAAGCACAGCGAGTCCGGCGGCGAACACGCCACGTAGGTGCCAGTCCAAGACAACTGCTCACACGAAGGGCGAGTGCTCTGGGCGGAGTTCTCCTTCGCCCCTGCCGAGTCCGAGAGCATCAGCCAGGCCGGGACGGCCCGGCCCGCCGGCGTTGCGGGGCGAGACGGCTCATCGTTCGGTCAGGGTGCTGAGGTCAGCCACTCGCGACGTTCCGCGTAGGTTGCAGGCAGCACGGAGCGGCAATGACCCATCGCGCCCGCTCTGGCGATGAAGCGCGACCGATCCAGGCCGAGAAATCCGCCGATCCGCCGTCGAATACAACCTGAGACCTCAGCCAGTTCACCGACCAGGCGTTTCAGGTCGACTGACCGAAACCGCGGCGGGAGGTAGACCGCTGCGCACGCATCGCCTGACGAGTACGCGTCTCACGTCCTTCGGTCCAGACAGACACTCCACGCACGTCGTTTGCCAGCACAATCGCCAGTGCCCGCGGCAGGACTCGAACCTGCGACCCATGGCTTAGAAGGCCATCGCTCTATCCAGCTGAGCTACGCGGGCGGGTGGGAGGCAGGGTACGCCGCCGGCACGCCCGCGGCCAGCGCTGGGAGACGCCGGCGGGCGAACAGCAGTCCGGCAATCGGGGCGCCCGGATTTGAACCGGGGGTCTCTCGCCCCCAAAGCGAGCGCGATACCAGGCTTCGCTACGCCCCGCATGGCGCCGCCGAGTCTAGTGGACCGATCCGCGCCCGCCGGGGTCCGGAGCGCCGACTACTCTGAGCTGCCGATGGCCGAGATCCAGCCCCTGCGCGCGTTGCGTTACGACCCGGCGGTGACCGGCGGCCTGCAGGACGTCGTCTCACCGCCCTACGACGTGATCGACGCCGAACAGCGCGCGGCGCTGCTGGCGCGCTCGCCGCACAACGTCGTCGCGATCGACCTGCCCGAGGGCGGCGAGGACCGCTACGACACCGCGGCCGCGACGCTCTCCCAGTGGCGCGAGCAGGGCGTGATCGTCGCCGACGACACGCCGGCGCTGTGGACCCTCGCCCAGGAGTACACCGGTCCCGACGGCCGGCGGCGCACCCGGCAGGGCTTCCTCACGCGCGTGCGCATCGAGGACTACGGACCGGGCCGGATCCGGCCTCACGAGCGCACCCATCCCGGACCCAAGGAGGATCGCCTGCGGCTCACGCGAGCGACCCGGGCGAACCTCTCACCGATCTTCTCGCTCTACTCCGATCCGACCGGTGAGGCGATCGCCGCATTGCGGGGCGCCTCGCGCGACACCGATACCGACTGGGCGCAGACGACCGACGACGACGGCACCGTCAATCATCTGCGCCGCGTCGAGGATCCCGACGCGATCGCGACCGCCCAGCGGGTGCTCGGCTCCACCGAGCTGCTCATCGCCGACGGCCACCACCGCTATGAGACCGCCCGGGTCTACGCCGAGGAGATCGGCGGCGAGGGCCCGCACCGCTTCGTCCTCATGTGCCTCGTTGCACTCCAGGATCCCGGGCTCACCGTGTTCCCCACCCACCGCCTGGTCGGTGGCCTGGACGATGTGCGCCGCGCCGCGCTGCAGCGGACGATCAACCTCGACTTCGAGATCGCGCCGCTCAGCGAGATGGCCGCCCTCGCGCCGCCGGCAAACGACGAGCTGCTCATCGGCTACCTGCCGGCGGACGGGCCGGCGGTGATGCTGCGCCTGCGTGACCCGTCGATCGCCGACGCGGCGCTGTCCGATCACGCCCCCGCCTACCGACGCCTGGACACCGCCGTGCTCGAGGCGCTGATGCTCACCGGCGCGCTCGGGATGACCGACGAGGACATCGACCATCTCAACGGGCTGGGCTACGCCCGGGACTTCGACCAGGCGGTGTCGCTGATCGCCGACCACACCTACGACGCCGCGTTCTTCATGGCGCCGACGCCGATCGAGCGGGTGAGCGAGGTGGCGGTCGCCGGGGAGTCGATGCCGCCGAAATCGACCTACTTCTTCCCCAAGGTCCCGACGGGCCTGCTGTTCAATCCGCTCGCGTGACGAGCCGTCGGGGCGCGCTCGCGCGGGGCTTGCGCGAGCGGCTGCTGACCCCGGCGCAGGCATGCCGGCTCGATGTCCGCGGACGGACCCAGGCGGCGGTGCTGATCACGCTCTACCTGGACGGCGTCGACCTGCACGCCGTGTTCACCCGGCGCCGTGACGACCTGCGCCGCCATCCCGGCGAGATCTCGTTTCCCGGCGGGCGGCGGGAGCCCGAGGACGACGACCTGCTCACCACCGCCCTGCGGGAGACCGAGGAGGAGATCGGACTGCCGCGCGACGCGGTCGAGGTGCTCGGCGCGCTGCAGCCCACCCCCACGATCGCGACGGGCTACGCGGTCTACCCGTTCGTGGGTCTGATCGAGCCCGGCCGTACCTGGACGCCGAGCCCCGATGAGGTCGCCTCGGTGCTCGAGCTCTCCTTCACCGATCTGCGTGTCGGTCACGGCCGCCGGCGCCTGCTGCGCCGCGGTCTGCCGATCCGCACCGAAACCTACGTCGTCGGCGACGAGCTCATCTGGGGGGCGACGGCACGGATCCTCTCCGACCTCATCGACCGTCTCGACGATCTCGACGGTGCGGCTCAGCCGGGAGCCTGAGCGCGCGCGAGCAGCACTGCATCCACCGCATCGGCGGCCGCCGCCGTCCAGGCCGGTGGATCGTCGGTCGGCGCGTCCAGGAGCGCGAACGGAATCAGGGAGCGTGCGCTCCACCAGCGCACCCGCTCGGCACCACCGGCGAGCACCGCGGCGTCGACGGTGCCCGCCATCTCATAGACGACCCCCCGTGAGGTGGTGTCGATCATCTTCTCCATCAGCATGTCCAGGCGCGTGGAATGCAGCGCCGCCAGCGCCTCCGGGGTCCCGGTCGCGGAGCCGAGGAGGATGCAGGTGACCCCGACGTGGGCGAACGCCGGCCAGATCGTCGCCACCCGGTCGGGGTCGCCGATGAACGGCTCGGCGCCCGCTGCGCGAATCTCTCCGGCGCGAGCCGGGTCACGACTCGTGGCGCGAACCGCGTGGCCACGCTCCCGCAGAGCCCGGGTGAGCTCGAGGCCCCGGCAACCGGCGCCGATGATCAGGCAGCGGGCCATCGAGCTCGCTATCCGCGCTCGGGTCGGCGACGCTGATGGTGGACGTCGGCGGCGACGAGCATCTCGATGTCCTCGAGCGTGCGCTCGGGCTCGCCGCGACGCCGGCGCCGGGCGTTGTGAGCCTCGAGCATCTGGTCGAGATCCTCGGCCTCCAGCGACGCGCGGTCCTCGATGATCTCACGGGCCGAACGCAGGCCGAGCGGACCGCTGCCACGACGCGGACCGACGGCGCGGGCCTCGCCGTGGTGGGCCATCCACGTCCACAGACCGAACGCGACGAGCCCACCGACGAGCAGGATTGAGAAGCCGTCCACGTGGCGACCGAGTGTAGGGATCCGGGGCGCGCCGCAGCCGCACCGCAACCTTTGCGCGTCGTGTCGTGTTGAAGGGGTTGTCAAATCGCCACCGCACTGACGAGGCCGGAGTCAACGGGGTGTGAGTCAAAATCAGTCAAGGAGGGATTCATGCGTTCTCGCATGCCAGTACTCGCGTCCGCCTGCGTGACAGCCGCCGCGATGGCAGTTCCGTCGATCGCCGGCGCGGCACCGATTCACAATCGGGCCCTGTCCATCCACGCTACGCCCGATCACGTCGTCGCCGGCGAACCGGTGCTCATCTACGGTCGCCTGCAGGGCCGTCATGACGCCGATCAGGAGATCACCCTGTATCACCGGATCAACCCGGCCACGCAGTTCACCGTGATCAGCCGCACCCGCACCAACGCCGCGGGTGAATATGACTTCACGCGCGCCGAGGGCATCGTGGAGAGCAATCGCAGCTGGTTCGTGCGTGGCCCGGTGTTCACCCACTCCCAGACCATCCACGAGCGGGTCGCCGCCGAGGTGACGATCAACGCGAGCGCCGTTTCCGCCACCACGCGTCACCCGGTGACGTTCACCGGTCAGGTGACACCCGACCACGCCGGCAGCCGGGTCCTGCTGCAGGTGCAGTCCGGCGACGGCAACGTCTGGCACACGGTGAAGTCCGGCCGCGTCGGATCGGGCTCGAGCTACTCGATCGCCTACGCCTGGCGGACCCCCGGCTCCCGTAACGTGCGGGTCGCGTTCGTCGGCGACTCCCGCAACACGGCGGCGCAGTCGGATCCCACGACGGTTGTCATCCAGCAGCGCCAGGCGCCGTACTTCACGATCGACAGCTCCGATCCGGTCGTCGCGAACGGCAGCCCGGCGACGATCACCGGGACGCTCGATCAGCCACACACGTCGACGGTCTCCCCGAACGTCGAGGTCGGCCTCTACAGCGAGGTTCCCGGCAGCGGTCCGGCGACCCTCGCGCAGACGACCACGACGAGCGCGAGCGGCACCTACAGCTTCACCGTCCAGGGTGACACGAACGAGCTGTATCAGGCGCGCACGATCAACACCTCGACCCCCCAGGCCACGGCCGAGCTGTTCCAGGGGGTTCAGGACACGGTGACCATGACCACGAACTCCGCGAGCTCCATGGTCGGTGGGACGGTCACCTTCTCGGGCAGCGTCGCCCCGAGCAAGGCCGGTCACGTCGTCTACCTGGAGAAGCTCGGCAGTGACGGCCGCTGGCACATCGTGCAGACATCGACGATCAGCGCATCCTCCACGTTCGCGTTCAACTGGACCTTCGGCACCTCGGGCACCAAGCAGTTCCGGGCCCGCGTCGTCGGTGGCCCCGTGAACGTCGGCGGCGCCTCGACGCCGGTCACCGAGACGGTGGCCCTGCCGCCGGTCTCCCAGCTGCCCGGCAACTGACCGAGAAGCCCGTCGCCCGGCTCGCCGGGTCGGTCGGTCGGTCTCGGCCCTCCTCGCGTCCCACGACGCGA
>CAZZWJ010000112.1:0-650 GCA_964657875.1 uncultured Solirubrobacteraceae bacterium | reverse complement strand
GGGTGTCGGGGTGGCAGTCATGGCTGCGTTACGCCGTCGTCGTCGCTGCGGTAGGTTCGGGGCCATGCACGACGCACAGACCTCCGCGCCGACCGTCGTCGGCGTCTGTGGCGCGGGCACGATGGGCGCCGGCATCGCCCAGCTCTCCTGTCAGGCCGGGGCTCACACGCTGCTCTACGACCCGGACGCCACCGCGCTTGCCGCCGCAGCGGAGCGGATCGCCGCCCAGCTCGCGCGCAGCGCTCAGCGGGGCCGCCTCACCCAGGAGGCCGCCGACGCCGCCGTCGCGCGCCTGCAGCCGGTCTCCTCCCTCGACGCACTGCGTGACTGCGAGCTCGTGATCGAAGCCGCACCGGAGTCGCTGGCGATCAAGCACGAGCTCTTCGGATCGGTCGCCGAACACGTCTCACCCGACTGCGTCCTGGCCACCAACACGTCCTCGCTGCTCGTCACCGCCGTCGCCGCCGCCCTCCCCCATCCCGAGCGCGTCGTCGGCATGCACTACTTCAACCCGCCGCCGGTGATGCGTCTGCTGGAGGTCGTCGCCGGCATCGAGTCCTCGCCGCGGTCGATCGCGGTCGCGCACGCGGCCGGCGCGGCCCAGGGCAAGCGTGTGATCCAGGCGGCCGACGGCGTCGGCTTCCTCGTCA
>CAZZWJ010000111.1:0-8404 GCA_964657875.1 uncultured Solirubrobacteraceae bacterium | reverse complement strand
CACCGATCACCGTGCCCCCGTAGACGACGGCTCCCGGCGAGAGCTCGACGTCGGCCGCAAGCTCGGCATCGGGGGAGACCCAGGCGCCGCCGGCGACGGGCTGGGGTGCGCGCAGCGCGACCGGGTCAGCCACGGCGGGCGGCGTCGAGCGAGTCCTGCAGCGATTCGAGCACCCGCACGACGCGCAGGCCGCTCGCCCCGTCGGAGCGGGGCGGGGTGCCCTCGCGGATCGCGGTGACGAACTGCTCGCACTCGACGCGCAGCGGCTCGACGTTGGCGATCTGGGGCGAGAACGAGCCTCCGCTGCGGGTGATGTACTCACCGTAGGTCCGCGAGTCCTCGTCGAAGCCCTTGTCGTACACGGTGAGCTTGCGCTCGACCGCCATGTCGTCGAAGGTCGCCATGCGCCGGGAGCCGACGACGGTGAAGCGCCGCTCCTTGTGGGGGTCCAGCCACGACAGGTGCAGGTGGGCGACGAGGCCCGAGCCGAAGCGCAGGAAGCAGAAGACGACGTCCTGGACGCCGTCACGGACATAGGAGGCACCATGGGCGCTGACCTCGACGGGCTCCTCGCCGGCGAGCGCGAGCACGACCGAGACGTCATGGGCGCCGAGTGACCACAGCGCGTTCTCGTCGGCGCGCAGCTTGCCGAGGTTCAGGCGGTTTCCGTAGATGTAGAAGATCTCCTCGCCGAGCTCGCCGGAGTCCGCGAGTCCTTTGAGCGCCTGCAGGCCCGGGTGGTACTCGAGCAGGTGGCCGACCATCAGCGTCCGCTCGGCGACCGCGGCGGCGTCAACGGCACGCTGGGCGTCGACGACCGTCGTCGCCAATGGCTTCTCCACGAAGCAGTGCTTGCCCGCCTCCAGCACCCGGACCGCGAGGTCGGCGTGGGTCGGCACCGGCGTGGCGAGCACAACCGCGTCGAGCGCCGGGTCGTCGAGCAGGTCCTGCAGGTCGCCGGTGCGGCGCGCGGCGGGGTGCGCGCGGGCGAGCCGATCCAGCGCGCCCGGGTCGCCGTCGCAGAGCCACGCGAGCTCGACACCGGCGATCGCGGCGAAGTTGCGGGCGAGGTTCGGGCCCCAGTAGCCGAGACCGGCGACCCCGAGGCGCAGTGGCGGTCGGTCGCTCATCGCGGCCGCAGTGTAGGCGCTGGGCGCGCCAGCCCCCGCAGCGCCGCGACGACCCTCGCCCCGGCGTGACCGTCGCCGTACAGGGGGGGACGGGTCACCGGCGGCGCAGCGGCGAGCGCGGCGCGGGCGGCCCCGACATCGAGGTCGACGAGCGTGTTCCAGCCGGCCTCGACGGTCTCGGTCCACTCGGTGCGGTCGCGCAGCGTGACGCAGGGCACCCCCGCGAGGTAGGCCTCCTTCTGCAGCCCGCCGGAGTCGGTGACCACCGCCCGGGCGTGGGCGACGAGCGCGGTGAGCTCGACGTAGCCCAACGGCTCACAGACGGTCACCGACGTCGCCGTCGCCAGGCGCTCGGTGAGCCCGAAGCTCTCCAGGCGGGCCGCGGTGCGCGGATGCAGCGCGAGCAGCACCGGCGCGCCGAGTGAGCCGAGCAGGTCGACGAGCGCAGTGAGCCGCTGCGGGGAGTCGACGTTGGCGGCGCGGTGGGCGGTGGCGACCACGTAGGCGTCGGGCTCAAGGCCCCGCGCCCGCACGAGGTCGACCCGCCGGCGGGCCCGCGGCGCGACCGCGAGGGCGACGTCGACCATCACGTCGCCGACGACCTCGACGCGCCCGCGCACCGACTCGCGCGCCAGGTTCGCCGCGCCCACCGGCGAGGAGCACAGCAGCAGCGTCGAGCAGTGGTCACACAGCACCCGGTTGAGCTCCTCGGGCATCGTCATGTCGTAGGAGCGCATCCCCGCCTCGACGTGGGCGACCGGCACGCCCGCCTGGGCGGCGCTCAGCGCCCCCGCGAGCGTCGAGTTCGTATCCCCGTAGACGAGCACCAGATCGGGCGCCGTCGCCGTGAGCACCGGCTCCAGCGCCTCGAGCATCCGCGCCGTCTGGGAGGTCGCCGAACCGAGCGCGATGCCGAGCTGGACCTCGGGCGCCGGGATCCCCAGCTCGCTGAAGAAGATCGCCGACAGCCGGTCGTCGAAGTGCTGGCCGGTGTGCACGAGCACCTCCTCGTCGCCATCGGCGGCGCGCAGCAGCGGCGAGACCGCCGCCGCCTTGACGAACTGCGGGCGGTTGCCGATGACGGTGAGGACGCGCACGGCGCGCCGTCAGGCGGAGAGCTTGGCGGCGACGCGGTCGGCGACCAGCGCCGCGGTGCGCGCGGTCACCGGGTCGGGCTCCGGATACTCGTGATCGTCGACCGCGCAGACGGGATGGACCTCGCGGGTGGTCGAGGCGACGAACACCTCCTCGGCCGCGTACAGCTCGTCGAGCGTGATCGCCCGTTCGCTGACGTCGGTCACCTCCATGATGAGCGCGCGGGTGATCGAGGCCAGGATGTGCGCGTCCAACGGCGTCGTGCACAGGACGCCGTCGGTCACCCAGAAGATCGAGCGCGTCGGCGCCTCGAGCACCCGGCGGTCGGGGGTGACGAGCACCGCGTCATCAAAGCCCGACTCCTGGGCGAGGCGGGTGGCGAGCATGTTGGCGGCGTAGGAGAGCGACTTGACCCCATCGAGGATGCGGGTCGGCTCATAGGTCGTCGACAGCAGCCGGAGCCGCTCCGCGGTCTCCTTCTGCGGCTCGGTGAGCAGCAGCCGCCGCCCACCGCGGGTGACGATCATCCGCAGCAGCTGATGATCGGTGGCGTCCGCGTCGATCGAGGCGCGGGCAAGCAGCCGGTAGGCATCGGCCCGGATCGCCTCGAGGTCGATCTCGAGACGCAGGTTGGCGCCGGAGCGCTGCATCCGGGCGAGATGCTCGTCCATCGCGAACGGCACCCCGTCGTAGACGCGGACGACCTCAAACGCACCGTCACCCCGGATCAACCCCTCGTCGGTGGCGGGGATCATCGCCTCGGAGGCGAGCATGATGTCGCCATCGAGGGAGGCGAGCGAGGTCGGTCCCGAGGTCATGCGGCCACCGGCTCCCGGGCCCACACCCCGGCGAGGCGCACGAGCGTCGCCGCGGCGGCCGCCATCTCCTGCAGGGAGGCCCACTCGCGCACGGAGTGGAACTCGTGGCCGCCGGTGAAGATGTTGGGGGTGGGCAGGCCGCGCTCGGTGAGGATCGACCCGTCGGTGCCGCCGCGGATCGGCTCGCCGCGCACCTCCAGCCCCTCGGCGCGGATCGCCGCCGCGGCCGCGGCCGTGACCTCCGGCACCCGGTCCAGGTGCTCGCGCATGTTGCGGTACTGCTCGACGATCTCGACCTCGACCCGCGCGGCGGGATGTCGATCGGCGACCGCCTCGGCGGTGGTGCGCACGAGCTCGCCGTGGGCCTGCAGCTGCGCGGCATCGAAGTCACGCAGGATCAGTCGCAGGGTCGCCCGCGCCGAGACGCCGCACAGGTCGATCGGGTGCACGAACCCCTCACGGCCGGAGGTCGTCTCGGGGGTGAGGCGATCGGAGGGGAGCGCGGTGACGATCTCGGCGGCGATCCGCAGCGCGTTGACCAGGCGCCCGGTCGCCGAGCCGGGATGGATGTCGACCCCGGTGACGGTGACCGTCGCCTCGTCGGCGGAGAACGTCTCGTCCTGCAGGCCGCCGAGCTCGGAGCCGTCGACCGTGTAGGCGCAGTCGGCGGCGAACGCCTCGATGTCGAAGCGCCGCGCACCCTGGCCGATCTCCTCGTCGGGTGTGAAGGCGATGCGCAGCGTGGGGCGCGGCAGCTCAGGGTGGGCGGCGAGATGGGCGACCGCGGTCATGATCTCGGCGACGCCGGCCTTGTCATCGGCGCCGAGCAGCGTGTCGCCCGAGGCGGTGACGACATCGTGGCCGGTGGCCTGCGCGAGTCCGCGCACGGTCGCGGGGTCGAGGCGCACGCCCCCGCGGGGCAGCTCGATCACGCCCCCGTCGTAGTCACGATGGACGATCGGCGCCACGCCCTCCCCGGGCGCATCGGGGCTCGTGTCCATGTGGGCGATGAGGCCGATGACCGGGGCGACCCCGTCGCTGCCGGGCAGCGTCGCGGTGACGAAGCCGGACGCGTCGATGGCGGCGTCGTCCAGGCCCGCGGCGGCGAGCTCGGCAGCGAGCATCCGCGCGAGATCGAGCTGGCGTGTCGTCGAGGGCGATGTGCCGGAGGGGTGGTCACGATCCGACTGCGTGGCGACGCGGACGTACCGGGTGAAGCGGTCCAGCAGCCCCGGAGCGAGCTCCCGGGCGAGCGGTGAGGTGAAATCGGCGGCCATCGCGGACACGGTATCCCACCCCATCCGCGGTCGGCGCTCGCCGGGTCAGACCCCGGCGGCTCAGGCGTCGGCGGGGGACTCGGCGTCGGCCTCGCCGTCGAGGGCGCGCGGGACGCCCTCCTCCTCGTCCTCATCCAGGAGCGCCGCGTCCTCGATGACCCGCCCGGCGGAGTGCTCGTCGCCGTGGGAGGCGTGCTCGGTGAGCTGCGCCTCGGCGAGCTCAAAGCCCTCCGACTCGCCGCCGCCGGCCTCGCTCACCGGCCGGTCGGCCTCGCTCATCGACCCCTCGTACTCGGTCGGCCCATCGGACGAGACCCGGCCGCCGATCGCACCCGCCTGCTCCCGGGCGGCGTCCTCCTGCTCACGCTCGAACTCTGCCTCACGTTCATCGGGCATCGGGGCCCCTTTCCTTGTCTGTCGGTCAAAACCATCCACGCGCTCCGGCGTGTGCCGCCGCCGCGATCAGCGACGCTCAGGCGAGGACGATGTGCATCCGCACGCTCGCGCCCTCAGATCCGCTGCGCACCTCGACGAGGTCACAGAGCTCGTTGATCAGCCACAGACCCCGGCCACCGATCGCGTCGGGGTGGGGCCGGCGACGCCCGGCGAGGGGGTCCTCGATCACCGACGCGGTCACGACCTCGGACACGATCCGGCCGCCGTCGCGCCAGACCCGGGCCTGGCAGGTGCCGTCGCCGTGGCGGACCGCGTTGCTCGCCGCCTCGTTGACGGCGAAGATGAGGTCCTCCCGGCGAACCGGGCTGAGCTCACGCAACATCTCGAGCTCGGCGAGGCTGTGGCGCAGGGCCCACAGGTCGCCGTCGAAGTCCAGTGAGCAGATCGGCTCCGCGGGCGCGCGCTGGGGCCAGAGGTCGCCGCGGGCGACCTGGAGCGGATCGCCGTAGCGCTCGCTGTCGCGCACGCCGGCCTCATCGATCAGACGGGGGTGGGTCAGCTCGACGCCGACGATCACCTCACCGCCGAGGTGGGCGACGTCGAACGGGCACAGCAGGCTCACCGCCTCGTCGGCGAGCGCGTGGTTGACGAGCGCCTCGTGGCGCAGGCACTCCGCCGTCTCGACGTCGTCGCGGTCGGGCCAGATCGACTCCGAGATGACGCGCGCGCGGGCCTCGGCCCCGGCCTGGCGGTCCTCCAGCCACGCCGACACCGTCGGGATCAGGCGGCTGGGATTGCGGCCCGCCTCGCTGGCGTCGAGCACCTCGACGTCGGCACCGGACCCGTCAAGCACGTCGCGCAGCACCGTGAGACTCGCCGGTGAGAGCAGCGCCAGCACCGGCTCCGCGACGGCGGCGGCGTCGCGGGCGAAGTCGCTGGCGACGGCGCGCAGCTCATCGGCGTCGCGGTAGAGCAGCGCGTCGTGCCGCAGCGTGGGTTCGCCACGCGGAATGGTGAGCGAGAGATCGGTCATCGAAACGTCCGAAAGATGTTTCTTACCGATCTGTCGCGAGTCGAAACGAAATCGCGCGGCGACGCGAGATCGTCTCGGGGCCAAGACTCCCATCACCGCGGCCGAGACGGTACCCTCGCAGACGCTGTGCATGGCGATTTTCAGGCAGAGGCCACGCGGGATGGCGACACGGCGCTGATCGCCGTGCGCGGCGAGCTCGACCTCGCCTCCGGGCCCGTGCTCGAGGCGGAGCTGGCCCGTGTCTCCCCCACGGGGACGCGCACCGTCGTGGTCGATCTGCGCCGGTTGGAGTTCATGGACTCCACCGGCCTGTCGATCATCGTGCGCGCCCACCGAACCCTCGCCGAATCCGACTGCGAGCTGTGCCTGGTGCGGGGCACGCCGCAGGTCCAGCGGCTGCTGGACCTCACCGGAGTGACCGAGCACGTACGGGTGCTCGCCGCGCCGGAAGAGCTGCTCAACGGTCACTGAGGTGTCCGCGGGCAGCCTGCCGCTCGGAGATCAACTGCTCGCGGGCGAGGGACCGGGGTTCGCCGCGCTGCTGCAACGGCTCAGCGAGGCGGTGCTCGTGCAGGATCCCGAGGGACGCATCGTCTACGCCAACGCGACAGCGCGGCGCTGGTTCGTCGCCGACTCGCTGCTCGGCCGATCGACCGACGCGCTGTTGGACCACCTGCGCATCCGCGACGAGCACGGCCGGTCGATCTCCCGGGCGATGCTGCCCGGGGAGGTCCTGCTCGCCACCGGGCACGAGCCCCCACCCCTGCTCGTCCGCCATCTCCCGCGAGAATCCGGTGACACCGGCTGGTATGAGCTGCGCGCCCAGGCGATGCGCGACGGCGGCGGGCGCCTGGCGGGGGTGGCGACGGTCATCCGAGACGTGAGCACCGAGCGAACCGCGAAGCTTCAGATGCGGGTGCTCGCCGAGTCCGGACAACGGTTCCCCGCCTCGTTGGACTACGAGCAGACACTGCGCAACGTCGCCGGGGCAGCGCTGCCCGCGCTCGCCGACTGGTGTCTGGTGGAGTTGATCGACGGCGACCGGCGCGAGCAGGTCGTCGTCGCTCACGTCGACCCCGAGCAGCGGGCACTCGCCGCCCGGCTGCGGGCGCTCGAAGGCGACCTGCCGCGGCCGGAGTCGGCCGCGCGCCGGGTCCTCGCCTCGGGGGAATCCGAGCTGCACCGGGAGGTCTCCGACGCGCAGCTGCGACACGCGGCGGTCTCCGACGCGCAGCTTGACGTCTACCGGGCGCTGGGAATCAGATCGGCGATCGTGGTGGCGATGATCGTCGCCGGCCGCACGATCGGCGTGATGTCGTTCTTCACGTCGGTGTCGGACCGGCGCCTGGGCACCACCGACGTCGCGGTCGCCGAGCAGCTCGCCCGCCGGGCCGCGATCGCGGTCGAGAATGCGCGACTGCACACGACGCTCGGCGACGTGGCCCAGACCCTCCAGCAGAGCCTGCGGCCCGCGCCCCTCCCCGAGATCGCCGGCTGGGAGATCGGAGCGCTCTACCGTCCGGCGCTCGACGAACCCCGAATCGAGGTCGGCGGCGACTTCTATGAGGTCTTCGACACGTCGGGCAACGCGTTCGCGATGATCGGCGACGTCACCGGTCACGGCGTTCGCGCGGCGACGCTCACCTCGCTGCTGCGTCACGGCGCGCGCTTCGCCAGTCATCTGGAGCCCGACCCGGTGGCCATGATCCACCGCCTCGACGAGGAGCTGCGCCGGCGTGACGACGGCGCGATGGCGACCGTGCTGTGCGCCGCGCTGCACGACCACCGCCTGGACGTGTGCTCGGCGGGTCACCCTCCGGCATTGATCGTCGACCCCGCCGGCGAGGTCCGGGAGACCGCGCCCGGCGGTCCGTTGCTCGGCGCCTTCGCCGACAGCGCCTGGCATCCGCAGCGGGTACCGGTCGCCGACGGCGAGATCGTGCTGCTCTACACCGACGGGGTGAGTGAGACGGTGGGAGCGGTGGACCGGTTCGGGACCGAGCGGCTGGCGAGCTTCCTGTCACGCCATGCCGGTCGCGAGCCCCAGGCGCTGCTCGCCGAACTCGAGGCCGAGCTCGACCGCTTCCGGGGCGGTCCGGCCGGCGACGACGTCGCGGCGCTCGCGCTCACCCCGCGCTGACGCCGGACTTTCCGGGGACCTACCGGCGGTGGTCGACGACGACCACGCGCAGCGACTCCTGATCGTCACCGGCGATCACCGACACCTCGTCGGCGAGCATCGCCAGCGGCGAGCTCAGGGGATCGGCGCCGACGACGGCCAGCGCCGCCCCGGTGCCGGGGGCGAACGGTCCCAGGACGAGCTCCAGCCGGCGTTCCTCGGCCATCACGTGGGCGACGATGCGGTCGCCGGCGACGGCGTCGGCGGCGTGGGCGGCGAGCGCGTCGGTGACGAGATAGACATCGGAGAACCGGTCCAGGGAGAAGTGCGCGGCGGCCGCGAGCGTGCGGGCCAACCGGCCGAGCACGCCGGTGAGCAGCGACACCGGGGACAGGGTCATCTCCAGCTCGTTCTCGCGCAGCGGCGCCTCGCCGTCGTCATGGGCCGCCGCCGCCCGGGGCGCGGCGAACAGGCGATGCCCGTCACGCACCGCGCCGAAGACCATCGCCACCTCGGTGCCACCCCCGGAGCGGCTG
>CAZZWJ010000110.1:0-8450 GCA_964657875.1 uncultured Solirubrobacteraceae bacterium | reverse complement strand
CGCCCCCCAAGCTGGAGGCGGCGGGAGCGCTCTGCGTGCTCGCCGACGGCGAGCCGGCCGGCGAGGTGAGCTGGCATTGGACGTCTCATTGGGGGCCCAACGAGGGTTCGCGCTGTCCGATGATCGGGATCTGGCTGCGCCCGGAGCACCGGGGGAGGGGGATCGGATCGATCGCGCAGGCCCGCGTCGCCGAGCTGTTCTTCACCCACACGTCGGCCAACCGCGTCGAGGCCCACACCGACGTCGCCAACCTCGCCGAACAGCGAGCCCTGGAACGGGCCGGGTTCACCCGGGAGGGCATCACGCGCGGCGCGCAGTGGCGAGGTGCAGGCTTCCATGACGGCGTCCTCTACGCGGTTCTGCGCGACGACCCGTCTCCGTCCCCGCCCGCCACCACCGATCCGGGAGCCGATCCGGGAACCGGGTGAGAGACGACCCCGGCGCCTTGGCCCGTCAGCTGCCGAGCGCGGACAGCAGCACCGCCAGCCACGGCGAGACGGCCGCCCGCACCGCCTTGGTGGAGCTGAGCGTGTGGGTGCCGTCGATCGCGACCACCGAGCGATTGACGCCCGGCGGCGGCATCCCGAACGGATCACGTCGGCCCTGGACGACGAGCACCGGGACCGAGGCCGGGACCGCCTCGAGCTCGCCGAGACGCGACTTGGAGACGTCCCCGCCGCGGGCCGCCCCCGGCGGGAGCAGGGGAAAGGCGAGACCGAGCACTCCGACGGCGTGGCTGAGCTCCGCGGTCCGGCAGGCGACCCGGGCTCCCGAGGAGCGCCCGCCGACCACCAGCCGACAACCCGCCAGCGGCCCTGCGGCGAGCGCCTCGACGACCGCCAGCCATGCCGTGTCGAGCTGACGGGCGGGCGCCGGTGAGCGACGGCCGGCCACCCGATAGGGCTGCTCGACGAGCGCGACGGTGAACCCGAGGGCGACCGCGGCCTCCGTGGTCGCGCGCAGATCGGTCGAGTCGACACCGCCGCCCGCGCCGTGGCCGAGGACGAGCGCGAACCGGCGGTGCGCGCCGGTGCCGACGCCGCCGTCCTCGAGGCGCACCCGGGCCGGACCATGAGGTGTCGGGACATCGATCATGGGGACGAGCGACGATATACGGGGTCGGTTCGCCCCGGCCGCCGTCGATCGGCGCGCCGGCGGCGGCGCATCGCGTGCGCCGCGGATCGGCTCCAGACCCCCAGCCGTCCCGTCCGCCGAGTACTCTGCCGGTAAGTGAAAACGAGGCCCCTCGCAGACTTTCTGGCCGATACTGGAGGAGTGGTGCAATGGACAAGCCTCGTGCTGACCTGACCGAGCTTGAGAATCATGTGGTTGACGAGTTCACGGCGGGACGCCTGTCGCGACGCCAGTTCGTCTCCCGGGCGGTCGTCCTCGGCATGTCGGCCACCACCCTGGGTTCCGTGCTCGCCGCGTGCGGTAACGCCAACTCCTCCTCGAGCTCGACCTCGGCCAGCGCGAGTGCGGCCGCGAAGCCCGGCGCCACCATCCGCGCGTCGATCGTGGCGCCGACCACCGAGCCCAACCCCCTGCTCGTCAACGACACCGGCGGCGCGGCGCTGATCAGCCAGACCGGCGAGTTCCTCATCGTGTCGGAGGTGGTCGGCAGCACCCTGTCGCTGCGGCCGGTCCTCGCCACGAGCTGGAAGCCCAACGCCGACGCGTCGGTGTGGACGTTCAAGCTGCGCAAGGGAGTGAAGTTCCACGACGGCCAGACGATGACCGCCGACGACGTCGTCTACAGCTTCAAGCTGCAGTCCAACCCCAAGGCGGCGTCCAACGCGCTCAGCACGTTCAGCGGGGTGCTGTCCCCGAGTGGCGTGCGCAAGGTCGATGACCACACCGTCGCGTTTCACCTCGACTCGCCGAACGGCAACTTCCCGTACCTGTGCTCGTCGGACAACTACAACATGATCATCATCCCCAAGGGATATGACCCGGCGAAGTGGCCGAAGTCCTTCATCGGGACGGGGCCGTTCAAGCTGAAGAGCTTCAAGTCCCAGCAGAGCGCCTCGTTCGTGGCCAACCCCGACTACTGGGGCACCAAGGCGCTCCCCGCCGCCACCGAGCTGACCTTCTATGACTCGGTGCAGGCGCAGATCATCGCGCTCCAGGGCGGGAACGTCGACGTCGTGACGCAGTTCTCGGTCCAGGGCGGTGAGGCCGTGCTCAACAACCCGGCCTACACCGTGATCGCCCTGCACTCCAGCGCGCATCGCGAGCTGTCGATGCGCAATGACGTCGCGCCGTTCAACGATCCGCGGGTCCGTCGCGCGGTCGCCCTGTGCTTCGATCGCCCCGCGATCACCAAGGCGCTGTTCAAGGACTATGCGCAGGTCGGCAACGACAGTCCGTTCGCGCCGATCTTCCCCTCGACGGACACGTCCGTGTCCCAGCGCGTCCAGGATCTCACCCAGGCCAAGCAGCTGCTGGCGGCGGCCGGACACTCCAAGGGCTTCTCGGTCAAGCTCTTCACCGAGAATCTGCTCGAGATCCCGGCGCTCGCCCAGATCATCAAGGCGCAGGCGAGCAAGATCGGCGTCGACATCTCCCTGCAGGTCGAGACCTCCGCGGCCTACTACGGCAAGGCGGTGCCCGGGCAGTCGGATTGGCTGGACGGCACGATGAGCCTGGTGGACTACGCCCACCGCGGCGTCCCCAACGTCTTCCTGAACGCCCCCCTGGTGAGCAAGGGCGTCTGGAACGCCGCTCACTTCAAGGACCCGACCTACGACTCGCTGGTCAAGCAGTACGTCGCCGCGGTGGACCTGTCCTCGCAGCGGTCGGTCGCCAAGAAGATCGAGCAGCTGCTGCTCGACAAGACGCCGATCGTCTACCCCTACTTCTACGACTACCTCGCGGTGACCACCAAGAAGGTCACCGGCGTCCAGGTCACGCCGACGGGGCAGCTGTTCCTGCAGAACGCGGGCGTGGCCTGATCTGAAAGGCCGCCTGCTGCCCGGTGCCGGGCGCATCGGGCAGCCTCGGTGACACCGTTGTCAACGTGGCCGGCGAGACGGACGTCGGTGGCGGGCCGAGATATGTATGATCTCGACCGCGTCCCCGGGAGGCGGAGGCGACTGAGCAGTGAGGAGAGAGGATTCAATGCGCCGTATCGGTGCCATGTTCGCCGTGGTCGCGACTGCGGTCACGCTGGCTGCATGTGGCTCATCGGGCAAGGGACCGGTGACGCTCAACTGGGACGTGTTCCCCGAGCCCTCGGGCTCGTTCGCGAAGGCGGCGGCCGACTGCTCGGCGGCGTCCCACGGCGCGTACACGATCAAGATCAACTTCCTCTCCAACAGCTCCGACCAGCAGCGCCAGACGCTCGTGCAGCGGCTCGCCGCCGGAGACTCGTCGATCGACATCCTCGCGATGGACGTCGACTGGACCGCCGAGTTCGCCAACGCCGGCTGGATCCGTCCGTGGACGGGAGCCGATAAGGCGGCCGCGTCCAACGGCGTCCTCGCCGGCCCGCTGAAGACCGCCACCTACGACGGCAAGCTGTGGGCGGCGCCGATCAACTCGAACACCGAGCTGCTGTGGTATCGCAAGGACCTGGTCAAGACTCCGCCGAAGACCTGGAATGAGATGATCGACGATGCGGTCAAGCTCGCCAAGGCGGGCAAGCCGCATTACATCGAGGAGCAGGGCGCCAAGTACGAGGGCCTGGTCGTGTGGTTCAACTCGCTCGTCAACTCGGCCGGCGGCGGGATCGTCGGGACCGGCGACACGGTGACGGTCGGGCCCGCCACCAAGCTCGCCGCTCAGATCATGCACCGGCTGGCCACCTCACCGGCCGCCGACCCCGGACTGAACACCTCCGAGGAGGGATCGGGCAACAGCGTCTTCGACGCCGGTCAGGCCGCGTTTGAGATCAACTATCCGTTCGTGTGGTCGGGGACCGAGGCGACCGCCCCCAGCATCTTCAAGCACATGGGCTACGCGGCGTTCCCGGCGGTCGTCTCGGGTAAGACCCCGAAGGTGTCGATCGGCGGCTACAACCTCGGCGTCTCGACCCATTCGCCGCATCCGCGGCAGGCCTTCGACGCGGTCAAGTGCCTGATCGCGCCGCAGAATCAGATCCGCGATGCCGTCAAGGGCGGCCTCGCGCCGGTGCTCTCGAGCATCTACCAGAAGCCCTCCTTCGAGAAGGCCTATCCCTTCCATCAGCTGATCAAGACTCAGCTTGAGAACTACGGGCTGCGACCGCAGACCCCCGCCTATCAGGACGTGACGCTGGCGCTCCAGGACACGCTGCAGCCGGCCTCGGCGATCGACCCGAACACCGTCGTGGGCAAGTTGCGCAACGAGATCAAGACCGCGCTGAAGGGGGAGTCGCTGCTATGAGCAGTGCCGCCATCACCGACTCGGCCGCCGCCCCCAAACGGCGGCGCCGTCGGCCCAATCTGAGCAACCGGACCCGGGCCGAGCGCAAGCTCGCCTTCTACCTGGTGGCGCCGGCGGTGATCGTCATGATCGCCGTCACCGCATTCCCGATCATCGACACGATCGTCCTGTCCTTGCAGCGCTCGAGCCTCGATCAGCCCGGGCAGAGCGCGTTCGTCGGCCTGGACAACTACGGCTACGTGTTCAGCGCCCACCTGTTCTGGCTGGATCTCATCCACACGGTGATCCTCACGGTGATCAGCGTCACCATCGAGTTCGCCCTCGGGATGCTGCTGGCGATCGCGATGCACCGGGTGATCTTCCTGCGTGGTCTGCTGCGCTCGATCGCGCTCGTGCCCTACGCGATCGTCGCCGTCGTCGCCGCGTACTCCTGGCAGTACGCGTGGTCGCTGGATGACGGTGGCTGGATCCCGCGGCTGCTCGGACTCACCGGCGACCCGCTCAGTCACCAGTTCGGCACCTACGTGGCGATCCTCATGACCGAGGTGTGGAAGAACACCCCGTACGTGGCGCTGCTGCTGCTCGCGGGCCTCGCGCTCGTCCCCGACGAGCTGTTGGAGGCCGCCAAGATCGACGGCGCGACCACCTGGCAGCGCTTCTCGCGGATCACGCTGCCGCTGATGAAGCCCGCGATCCTCGTCGCGCTGCTGTTCCGCACCCTCGACGCGTTCCGGATCTTCGACGTGATCTACATCTTCAACCAGGGCGCGAACAACACGGCGTCGCTCTCGCAGCTGAGCTACAGCACCCTGCTCGAGCGGCTCAACCTCGGACTCGGCTCCGCGCTCTCGGTCGTCCTGTTCCTGATCGTCGGACTGATCGCGTTCGTGTTCATCAAGGGGTTCGGCGCGGCTGCCAACCCGGGGGCGGGGACGGCGGCATGAGCCTCCAGACCCGTCAGCGCACGGGGTGGTCGCTCGCCTTCGCGGTGATCGTCATCGTCTCGCTGGTCCCCGTCGTGTGGATCGTGATGCTGTCACTGAAGACACCCGCATCGGCGACCGACGGCTCGTTCATCCCGCACCACTGGACGCTCAGCAACTACAGCGACATCTTCTCCGCCAACGTCTTCACCTCGGCGCTGATCAACTCGATCGGGATCGCGCTCATCTCAAGCGCCCTGGCGGTGGTCCTCGCCTCCTCGGCGGCCTACGCGATCGCCCGCCTGAACTTCCCCGGCAAGCAGGTGATCCTCGGGGTCGCGCTGCTCGTGACGCTGTTCCCGCAGGTGTCGCTGGTCGGCCCGCTCTACAACCTGTGGCGCCAGATCGGGCTGTTCGACACGTGGCCAGGTCTGATCATCCCCTACCTGACGTTCGCGCTGCCGCTGGCGATCTTCGTGCTGTCGACGTTCTTCCGCGAGATCCCGTGGGAGCTGGAACAGGCCGCCCAGATCGACGGCGCGACGCCGTTTCAGGCGTTTCGCAAGGTGATCGCCCCGCTGGCGATGCCGGGCATCGTCACCACCTTCATCATCGTCTTCCTGATCTGCTGGAACGACTTCGTGTTCGCGATCTCCCTGACGGCCACCTCGGCGGCTGAGACGGTGCCGGCCGCGATCGCCCAGTTCCCGGGCGTGTCGCAGTTCACGCAGCCGATCGGCGACATCGCCGCCGCCGCGGTCGTCGTCACCGTACCCGTCATGATCCTCGTCATTCTGTTCCAGCGCCGTATCGTGGCCGGCCTCACCGCAGGCGCCGTCAAGGGATAAGGAGAAGTCGCCAATGGCCGACATCACACTCGAGCACATCACCAAGCGCTACGACGACGGCTATGAGGCGGTCAAGGACCTGAGCCTCGAGGTCGCCGACGGCGAGTTCATGATCCTCGTCGGCCCGTCGGGCTGCGGGAAGTCGACGGCTCTGCGGATGGTCGCGGGACTCGAGGACATCACCGGCGGCGAACTGAAGATCGGCGGTGAGGTCGTCAACGACCGGACCCCGAAGGATCGCGACATCGCGATGGTGTTTCAGAACTACGCCCTGTATCCGCACATGACGGTGCGCGAGAACATGGGGTTCGCGCTCAAGCTCGCGGGCGCACCGAAGGCCGACATCGACGCGAAGGTGTCAGACGCGGCCCGCATCCTCGACCTCGAGCAGCATCTCGACCGCAAGCCCGCCAACCTCTCCGGCGGCCAGCGCCAGCGGGTCGCGATGGGTCGCGCCATCGTCCGTAACCCCAAGGCGTTTCTCATGGACGAGCCGCTGTCCAACCTCGACGCCAAGCTGCGCGTCCAGATGCGCGCGGAGATCTCGCGCATCCAGCAGCGCTTTGAGACGACGACGATCTACGTCACCCACGACCAGACCGAGGCACTCACGCTCGGTGACCGGATCGCGGTCATGCGCGCCGGGGTCCTGCAGCAGGTGGGAGCCCCCGGCGAGCTCTACAGCCGCCCGAGCAACCTGTTCGTCGCCGGCTTCATCGGCTCACCGTCGATGAACTTCCTGCCGGGACACATCGCCGGGGACACGGTGCATCTGCCGATCGGCGACGTCGCGATCCCCGACTCGCTGCGCAGCCGCCTGCAGTCAGGGCCCGGCGGCGGCCGCGACGGGGTCATCGCCGGTCTGCGACCGGAGGACTTCGAGGATGCCTCCCTGGTCCCCGACCGCACGCACGGAACCACGTTCACGGCGCGGATCGACGTCCTGGAGTCGATGGGCTCGGAGTTCTACGCCTACTTCGCGGTCGAGTCCGAGAAGGTCGACTCCGCCGAACTGGACGAGATCGCCCGGGATGCCGGTGCAGCCGCGCTGCCGTCGGAGAGCGGCACCCAGGTGGTCGCCCGCCTGGCCGCCGAGAGCGGAGTCCGCCAACGTCAGGATCTGGAGCTGTGGTTCAACTCCGAGCACCTGCACCTGTTCGACTCCGAGACCGGCCAGAGCCTGCTGGGCGCCCATCCGGACGCCTAGCCCCATCATTCCCGGGTGAGAGCGGGCGATGCCCGACCCACGCTCCACCGGGATGGCGGGCTTCGACGCCCAGAACGACTTCATGCGCGCCCGGCGCCACGCCGCGGCGTCCAAGCTGGCCGCCCGGCTGCGGGGCGAGCCCGACGACGTGCGCATGGTCCTGCCCTACGAGGAGGTCCTGGAGGCGCTCGGCTTCGTCTCCGAGCAGCGGATCGGCCTCGGCGTCGTCGCCCTCGACGCGATCGTCGGCAGCGTCGACCGGGCGCGGGAGTTCGACCGTCGCTTTCGACCCACCTCGGGGCGGGTCCGCTCGCGGTGGGAGCACATCGCCACCGCGATGCGCCAGGGTGAGTCGCTGCCGCCGGTCGACCTCATGCGCATCGGGGAGATCCACTTCGTCCGGGACGGTCATCACCGGGTGTCGGTGGCCCGGGCGCTCGGGCACACCGACATCGACGCCTACGTGACCGAGGTGATCACCCGGGTCGGCGCCGAGCGGACGATCCGGCTCGCCGACCTGCCGCTGAAGTCGTTGGAGCGGGTGTTCTTCGAACGGGTGCCGCTGCCCGAGCACGCGCGGCCGGAGATCACGCTCGCCGACCCCTGGGACTACGCCCGCCTGGCCGAGGCGGTCGAGGCGTGGGGGTTTCGCACCAGCCAGAACCGGGGGGAGACGCTGACCCGGCGCGAGACCGCGTTTCAGTGGCTGGAGGAGGAGTACCGCCCGGTCGTGGCGATGCTGCACGAGGCCGGCCTGATCGGGGAGCGAACCGATACCGAGGCCTACCTGCGGGTGTCGGCCGAGCGCTACCGGCTGCTGCGCACCCATCGCTGGGATGAGCAGGTCATCGAGCGCCTGATCGAGGGTGGGGCACGTCGTGGGGGCCGGCGTTGATCGACTTCGTGCTCGTCCCCGGGGCCCGCCATGGCGACCGCGACGGTACCGTGGTGGCCCCTATGGTCTGCGATCCGGAAGGGGTCACGATGTCCACCGCTTCAGAAGGCGCCGGCGGATGACGGCGACCGTAATCTTCGTCCACGGTGCCTGCGTCCGTGACGCCGACTGGTGGTGGAGCGCCATGATCCAGCCCCTGGCCGACCGGGGCA